>JBBSCX010000008.1:0-26216 GCA_038249905.1 Burkholderiales bacterium | reverse complement strand
TGCGCTGCAGGCCTTGCATAAACTCCCGCGCATGTCGAATCTCTCCCCTTCCCACGACGCCCAGCCCGCGCCCGTCTCCAGCGCCGTCGCCTCACTGCTGCAGCGGGCCGAAGGCCTGCTGGCGCGGCTCGAAGCGGTTCTGCCGCACGCCGCCACCGCGCCCGACTGGGCGGCTTCGGTCGCCTTCCGCTACCGCCGCCGCGGCCAGGTGGGGGTGTTGGAGCCGGTGCGCCATGTCGGCACCATCCGCCTGCCCGACCTGAAGGAGGTCGAGGCGCAGAAGGAGCGTCTGCTGCGCAACACGGCGCAGTTCGTCACCGGCCGCGGCGCCAACAACGTCTTGCTGACGGGCGCGCGCGGCACCGGCAAGAGCAGCCTGATCAAGGCCGTGCTGAACGAGTTTGCGCCCCAGGGTCTGCGCCTGATCGAAGTCGACAAGAACGACCTGGTGGACCTGCCCGACATCGTCGACCTGGTGGCCGAACGTCCCGAGCGCTTCATCGTCTTCTGCGACGACCTCAGCTTCGACGCCGGCGAGCCCGGCTACAAGGCGCTGAAGAGTGTGCTCGACGGCAGCGTGGCCCAGCACAGCGACAACCTGCTGGTCTACGCCACCAGCAACCGCCGCCACCTGCTGCCCGAGACCATGAAGGAGAACCTGAGCTACCAGCACACCGAGGACGGCGAGGTGCACCCCGGCGAGGTGGTGGAAGAGAAGATCAGCCTGTCCGAACGCTTCGGCCTGTGGCTGAGCTTCTACCCCTTCACGCAGGCGCAGTACCTGGCCATCGTCGCGCAATGGCTGCGCCACTTCGGCAGCGACGACGCCACCATCGCCGCGGCGCGGCAAGAGGCGCTGGTGTGGGCGCTGGAGCGCGGTTCGCGGTCTGGCCGCGTGGCGCAGCAGTTTGCGCGGGACTGGGCCGGGCGGCATGCCGAGGGCGCAGGCGCATGAGTGATGGCGTGAACGGCGGCACGAGCGGCGGCACGAGCGGCGGCACGAGCCCCCGCACGAGCGCCCGCACGAGCGGCATGGAGCCAGAACGTGTCCCCGTGGATGTGGCGGTCGGTGTGCTGTTCGACGGCGACACCTCGGAGGCCCGTTTCCTCCTGACCTCGCGCCCCGCGGACAAGGTGTATGCAGGCTTCTGGGAATTTCCGGGCGGCAAGCTCGAAGCCGGCGAGACGGTCGAGCAGGCGCTGCGGCGTGAACTGCAGGAAGAACTGGGCATCACCATCGTCGCCGCGCATCCCTGGCAGGTCGAACTGATGGACTACCCCCATGCCCTTGTGCGCCTGCACTTCTGCAAGGTGTTCGCCTGGACCGGCGCCTTCGAGATGCGCGAGCAGCAGCAGATGGCCTGGCAGGCCCTGCCCGTGGCCGTGGCCCCGGTGCTGCCGGGCACGCTGCCGGTATTGCGCTGGCTGGCGGCCGAGCGCGCGCATGCGGGGCCCACTCACGGCCCGCTAGACTGATTGCATGTCGACGGCCCTCACCCCAGACGCCACCGCAGCCACCTCAGCCGACTGGCTGGAGGCCGTGCACTGGAACGCCGACGGCCTGGTGCCGGCGATTGCGCAGGAACGCGGCAGCAAAGACGTGCTGATGGTGGCCTGGATGAACCGCGAGGCGCTGACCGAGACCTTGCGCCGCGGCCAGGCCGTTTACTTCAGCCGCAGCCGCCAGCGCCTGTGGCACAAGGGCGAGGAATCCGGCCACTTCCAGACGGTGCACGACATCCGCCTGGACTGCGACGCCGATATCGTGCTGCTCACTGTCACCCAGCATGGCGACCCGCCGATCGCCTGCCACACCGGGCGCCATCACTGCTTTTTTCAGCGCCTGCAGACGGCCGACGGCCACGCCGCATGGCACACCGTGGACCCGGTGCTGAAGGACCCCGAGAGGATCTACAAGTGACCCCGCCCGCAGCAGACGCAGTTGTGCAGCCGCGCTCCGACGACACCCTGGCGCACCTGGCCGCGGTCATCGAGTCGCGCCGCCCCGAGGCCGGCGGCGACCCGGACAAGAGCTACGTCGCGCGGCTGTTCGCCAAGGGCGAGGACGCGGTGCTGAAGAAGATCGGCGAAGAGGCGACCGAACTGGTGCTGGCCTGCAAGGACGGCGTGCCCGACAAGATCGTCGGCGAGGCCGCCGATCTGTGGTTTCACACCCTGATCGCGCTGGCCCGCCACGGCCTGGGCCCGCAGCAGGTGCTGGCCGAACTGCGCCGGCGCGAGGGTCTGTCGGGGCTGGATGAGTTTGCGCTGCGCAAGGCGCAGCAACGTGAGCAGGAGCCCCGATGAGCACCACCCCCCATACCGATGCGAACTGCATCTTCTGCAAGATCGTCGCCGGCCAGATCCCGTCGCGCAAGGTGCACGAGGACGACCAGGTACTGGCCTTTCACGACATCAACCCGTGGGCGCCGGTGCATGTGCTGCTGATCCCCAAGCAGCACATCGCCACGCTGGCCGATGTCGGCCCCGAACACGACGCCCTGCTGGGCCACATGCTGGGCCTGGCGCCGCGGCTGATGCTTCAACTGGGGGTGACGAACGGCTTTCGCACGCTCATCAACACCGGGCCCGACGGCCGGCAGGACGTCTATCACCTGCACATGCACGTGATGGGCGGGCCCCGGCCCTGGGCCAAGGGCTAGCCGGGCCGACCACGGCACGGCGGCACGGCGCTGCATCACAGACAGATGTCACGGCCATGTCCGGGCCGCCCCGGACGGCTTCTGCCCCTCACCTAGAATCCCTGGATTCCTCCACAGGAGACAGACCATGGGTTCTTTCAGCATCTGGCACTGGCTTATCGTGCTGCTTGTCGTCGTGCTGATCTTCGGCACGAAGAAGTTGCGCAACATGGGCGCCGACCTCGGCGGCGCCGTCAAGGGCTTCAAGGATGGCGTCAAGGGTGGCAGCGCCGACGAGGCCGACGTGCCGCCCCAGCAGGTGAGCAACACCACGCGTCAAGCCGACAGCCAGACGGTGGACGTCGAGGCGAAGAGAAAGAGCTGATGTCGCGCCGTGCCGCCGGCAGCGCCCGCTGCCGCTGTGGCGCCGTCACGCAGCCCCATCCATGATCGATTTCGGACTCGACAAGATCGCCCTCATCGGTGCCGTGGCGCTGATCGTCATCGGGCCCGAGAAATTGCCCAAGGTGGCGCGTACTGTCGGTCACCTGTTCGGCAAGGCGCAACGCTATGTCGCCGACGTCAAGGCCGAGGTCAACCGCTCGATCGAACTGGACGAGTTGAAGAAGATGAAGTCGCAGTTCGAGGACGCGGCCCGCGGCGTCGGACAGACCGTGCGCGACGAGGTCGATTCGGCCCGCGGCAGCTTTGACAAGGACTGGCGCGATGCCACAGCCGGCCTGGGCCATGACGGCGACCACAGCCAGCCCGCCACCGGCAGCGGCTGGGACCCGCTGGCGCCGCCGGCGCCCTCGTACTCGCCGCCACGCAAGAACTGGCGTTTGAAGCGCAGTGCGGTGCCGCAGTGGTACAAGCAGCGCAACGGGGTCCGCGCCAAGGCACAGTCGGGCGCCGCGCGGGTGGCGCGCTTCCGGCCCCCTGGCTTCCGTCCCGGGCGCTGAGCACCCGTGAGCACCCCGCCCGGCGACACCAAGGACGAACTCGAAGGCAGCGAGGCCCCGTTCGTCTCGCACCTGGTCGAACTGCGCGACCGGCTGATCCGCGCCGTCCTTGCCATCGGCATTGCCTTCGGCGTCCTCGCCTTCTGGCCCGGCCCTTCCGGTCTGTACGACCTGCTGGCCGCGCCCCTGGTGGCCCACCTGCCGGCCGGTGCGACGCTGATTGCCACCAACGTCATCAGCCCCATCCTGGTGCCGCTGAAGATCACGCTGATGGCGGCCTTCATGCTGGCGCTGCCCGTGGTGCTTTACCAGGTCTGGGCTTTTGTGGCGCCTGGCCTGTACAGCCACGAGAAGACGCTGGTGCTGCCCCTGGTCATCACCAGCACGGTGCTGTTCGTGACCGGGGTGGCCTTCTGCTATTTTCTGGTGATTCCGGGCATGAGCCAGTTCATCCAGGCCTTTGCGCCGGCCAGCATCACGGCGGCACCTGACATCGAGCAGTACTTCGGCTTCGTGCTGACGCTGTTTTTCGTTTTCGGCATCTCCTTCGAGGTGCCGGTGGCGGTGATCGTGTTGGTGCGCGCGGGCATGGTCACGGTGGATCAGCTGCGCAAGATGCGCGGCTATTTCATCGTCGGCGCCTTCATCGTCGCGGCCGTCGTCACCCCGCCCGACGTCATTTCGCAATTGGCGCTGGCGATCCCGATGTGCCTGCTGTACGAGGCCGGCATCATTGCCGCGCAGATCATCGTCAAGAAGACGAAGGCGCCCGACAGCGACGCGACCGCCTGAGGGCTCAGCGTTCCCTGAACGCCTCCTGCGACTTCATCATGGGTCGCAGGATGTAGCCCAGCACGGTGCGCTGTCCGGTGCGCACCTCCACCGTGCCGACCATGCCCGGCAGCACCGCCAGCGGCTTGTTGCCCATCTTCAGCGTGCTGCGGTCGGCGCGGACCAGGGCGCGATAGAACGTGCCGTCGGCGGCGCGCTCGGGGTCGCGCAGCACATCCGGGCTGATGGACTGCACGGTGCCCTTCAGGCCGCCATAGACGGTGTATTCGTAGGCGGTCAGCTTGACCATCACTTCATGCCCGACCTTGACGAAGCCGATGTCGGCCGGCTTGATGCGCGCCTCCACCAGCACGCGGCTGCCCAGCGGCAGGATTTCCATCACCGACGCACCGGGTGCGATCACGCCGCCGATGGTGTTGGCCTTGATCTGCTTGACCAGGCCGCGCACCGGGCTGGTCAGCGTGGTGCGGCGCAGCGCGTCGTCGCGCACGACCATCTGCTCTTCCACCAGGGCCAGTTCGTTGCGCAATTTCACCAGTTCGGCACTCGCGTCCTGACGGAAGCGGTTGATGCGTTCCTGCGTCTGCAATTGCAGATCGTTGGCCTGGCGGCGCAGTCGCATGACCTCGACCTCGCTCATCAGGCCCTTGGCCGACATGCGCTCGGCCATGGTCAGTTCGCTGTTCAGCAGCGTGATGTTGCGGCGATTCAGCGCCACGGCCTCGTCCAGCGCGCGACGGCGCGCGTCGTGGCTGTCGGTCTCGCCCTCGATGATGTGCGCCGCGTCCTGCAGTTCGGGCGGAAACTCCAGCGGCCGGCCGCTGGCCTCGGCCTGCAGCCGCGCCAATGTGCCGCGCATCGCCAGCCGGCGCGACTGGCCCTCGGCCTGCTGCGACTCGAAGCGCGTCGGGTCCAGCAGCGCCAGTTCCTGGCCCGGCATCACCTGCTGGCCTTCGCGCACCAGCATCTCGCGCAGGATGCCGCCTTCCAGGCTGGCGATGACCTGCTCGCGGCCGTCGGGCACCACACGCCCGTCGGCGCGGATGATGATGTCCACCTTGGCGATCGACGCCCACACCACGGCCGCGGCCAGCACCGCCAGCATCAGATAGACGGCCCACATGGCCGCCGGCGCGGCATCGACCACCTGGGCGCCACGCACGGCGCTCAGAAATTCGGCGTCACCCGGGCGCAGCGAGGCCAGGGGCTTGTGGCGACGCAGCTTGCTCAAGAATTCGAAGGCCATGTCAGTTCAGTAAGGACGTCATACCGCCGCTTCGCGCTGCTGCGGCTGGGCGCTGGGGTGCAGGCGCACGTTGTCCGCCGGCCTGGCCGCGGCTGCGGTGGCGGCCGCGGTCCCAGCCCCGGGCCCGGTCGGCTGCGCACCGCCCGGGCGCGTGCCCGACAGCGCCGCCAATACCTGCGCCTTGGGCCCGTCCATGACGACGCGGCCGTTGTCCACCACCACCACACGCTGCACCAGTTCGAGCACCGCGGGTCGGTGCGTCACCATCACCAGGGTGCAGTCGCCGCCCGCCTGGTTGAGCTGGCGCAGGAAGGCGACCTCGCTCTGCGCGTCCATGCTGCTGGTGGGTTCGTCCATCAGCAGGATCTTCGGCCGCGTCACCAGGCAGCGCGCCAGCGCCACCAACTGGCGCTGGCCGCCCGACAACAGGCTGCCACCCTCGCCCACCGGCAGTTCCCAGCCTTGCGGGTGGCTGGACACCAGCCGGTCCAGCCCCGTCAGCCGCGCCACCTCGCCCAGGCGCGAAGGGTCGGCTGCGGGCCGGTCCAGCAGCACGTTGTCGCGCAATGTGGCATTGAAAAGGCGCGGGTCCTGGGCCACGAAGCCGACCCGGGCGCGGTAGTCGGCGGGGTCGATCTGGCGCAGGTCGATGCCGTCGGCCTCGACCGCCCCCTCGGCCGGCTGGTACAGCCCCGCCAGCAGACGCAGCACCGTGCTCTTGCCACTGCCGATGCGGCCCAGGATGGCAATGCGTTCGCCCGGGTTGATCTTCAGTGTCAGCCCCTTCAGCACCCGCGGGCCTTCACCGGCCGCCACCGCGCCGCTGCCCGGGATGGGCGGCGCCGGGTACGAGAAGGCGACCTCGTTCAGGCCCACACGGCCGCTGAGTTCGGGCCGGGGCACATAGACCTTGCCCGGCTCGCGGTCCACCGGCTGGCGCATGACCTGGTCGAGTGCGCGCATCGCGGCGCGCGCGCCCTGGTAACGCGTGGCCAGTTGCACCACACTGTTCAGCGGCGCGATGGCCCGGCCCGAAAACATCACCGCGCCGATCAGCGCCCCGGCGGTGATGACCTTGTCCTGGATCAGATAGACGCCCCACACCAGCAGCACCATCGTCACGCCCTGCTGCGCCACCATCGAGATGTTGTTGGTCCAGGCGGTGATGTTGCGCGACCGCAGTTGCGACACCGCCGCCGCGGCCGTGGCCTCTTCGAAGCGCCGCAGAAAGCGCCCGCCGGCGCCCGCCGCTTTCAGGTCTTCCAGCCCGTCCACCGCTTCCACCAGCACGCCTTGCAGGTCGGCCTGCTGGGCGTGGCTGGCGCTCATGGCGCGGCGCAGGCTGCCCTGGATCAATGCCGCGCCGCCCAGCAACAGCGGGATGGCGATCACCAGCACCCAGCCCAGCGGGCCGCCGATGATGAAGGTCATGGCAACGAAGATGAAGATGAACGGCAGGTCCGACAGCGCCGACAGCGTGGCGCTGGCGAAGAATTCGCGCACCTGCTCGAGCTGCGCCAGCGTGTGCGCGTAGGCGCCCGACGAGGCTGGGCGGTGTTCCATGCGCAATGCCAGCGTCTGGCGGAAGAGCTTGGCGCCGACGATCAGGTCCACCTTGCGTCCGGCCATGTCGATCAGGTAGGCACGCAACTGGCGCGACAGCAGGTCGAAGCCCAGCGCCAGACCGCTGGCCGTGGCCAGGGCCCAGAGCGTGACCAGGGCCTGGTTGGGGATGACCTTGTCGAAGATGACGCTGGTGGACAGGCCCGTCACCAGCATCAGCAGGTTGGACAGCAGCGCCGCCAGCAGCGCCGACCGGTAGTAGGGCAGGAAGCGTCGCAATGTGCCGAACAGCCAGTGGCTGCCGGGGTCGCGCAGCAGGTCGGCTTCGGCAGATGTCGCGGCCTGCGCCGACAGCGTGGCCACTCGTGGCGTGGCCACCAATGCGACGCCGGTGTATTCGGCACCGAGTTCGGCTTCGCTGGCGACGCAGGCATGGCACTCGCGCCCGGGCATGACGACGTCATAACGGGCGGCGTCATCGGCATGGCGGTGCACGACGATGGCGGCGTCGCCCCCCTTCAGCAGCAGCACCGCCGGCAGCAGCATGGCGTTGAGCGCGCCGATGGGGCGCTGCACCAGGCCGGCGCTGTAGCCGGCGTCGCGCAGCGCACGCAAGGCCTGGTCGGGGCCCAGGCGGCCGGTCATGGGCTGGCCGGCGAGCAGCGACTCGGGCGATCGTTCCTGGCCGTGGTGCTTGGTCAGCCAGCTCAGCGCATGGGCCAGGGCGTCGTTGTCCAGGTCCCAGGCCGGCGCGGCGTCGGCGCCATCGTCGACCGGCGCCGCAGCCAACGGCGCAGGCGCGGTCGAGCCGCCGGCATCGAGCTCGATGACGGGCCGTTCGGATGACGGGCTGCTCATGCGCGGGGGGTGGGGTCGATGGGCGGGCGTGCGGGTGGGCAGGTCGGCGGGCGTTTCAGTCAGCGCAGCAGCAGCCGAAGCTCAGGCCGCAGCGCGGCGCGCCGCCCCGGCCAGGCGCTCGAACGCGGCCTCGATGTCGCGCACGGTCTGCGGCAGGTCGAACAGCGGGCTCGTGCGTCCGTGTTCGTGCAGATAGCGCCGGTACGAGACCGCACGCGCCGGCTGGCGGCCGATCGCCACGGCCAGGGCTTCGTAATCGGCCAGGTGGTGGGTGACGAGGTCGGGCAGACCCACGGCGGTCAACAAGCTGCCGGCCATGCGGCTGATGTAGGTGCGGCCGGCGCGCGTGACGATGGGCAGGCCCATCCACAGCGCGTCGCTGGCGGTGGTGCCGGCGTTGAAGGGGAAGGTGTCCAGCATCAGGTCGGCGCAGGCGAAACGCGCCAGGTATTCGGGCGGGGCCACCCGCGGCGCAAACACCAGCCGCGCCGCGTCCAAACCCCGCGCCGCGGCCTCGCGCAGCAGGTTGTCGCGACAGGTGTCGTTGTCGGCCAGCAGCCACAGCAGGCTGCCCGGCACTTGCTGCAGGATGCGCATCCAGCTGCCGAACACCTCGGGCGTGAACTTGTGGTTGTTGTTGAAGCTGCAGAAGACAAAGGCGTCGTCGGGCAGGCCGTAGCGGCTGCGCGGCGGCGGCGGTGCCACCTCGCGCCGGCGGTCGCTGACCTGGTAGCAGTGCGGCAGGTAGACGGGCTGCTCGGTGCAGTAGGGCAGCAGTTCCGGCGGCATCACGAAATGGTCGGCCAGCATCCAGTCGATGCCGGGCACGGCGCTGGTGCCGGGCAGGCCCAGGTACGACACCTGCACCGGCGCCGGCCGCTGCACCAGGATGCCGGGACGGGCGCCACTGGTCAGGCCCTGCAGATCCACCAGCACGTCGATGCCGGCCTGCGCGATCAGCCGCGCCGCGGTGGCGTCATCCACGCCGCCCAGGCGCACATGGTGGTCCATCGCCGCCAGGATGCGGCGGCGCTGCGGCTGCTGCGAATCGGGCGTCCAGTCGAAGGCCGTGACCTCGAAGCGCTGCTTGTCGTGCAGCTCGAACAATTCGGGCGTCAGCAGGCCCACCGCATGCATGTGCAGGTCGCCGCTGAGGTAGCCGATGCGGATGCGTTCGCCTTCGCGCCAGCGGCGTGGCGCCGGGCCTTGCGGGCCCTGCATCGCTTCCCACAACGGCTGCCCCGGCGGCTTGGGCACACGCTCGTTGACGAAGCGTTGCGCCGCCAGCAATTGCAGCGCCGGGTCGTCGCTGAGCCCCATCATCGCCAGCGCCGAGGTGCCGCTCAAAAACTGATTGGGCGTGACCGTGCCCACAGCGTCGTAGAAGGGCCAGGCGCACTGCTTCTGACGGATGTGCACATAGTGCTGGATGACGTCGGGCTGGGCCGCCTTCAGCGCCAGGCTGCGACGCATCAGGGCTTCGGACTCGGGGTAGCGGCGCGCGGTCTCGAGCATGCGTGCGGCGTTGTTCAGCGCGTGCAGGCGGTGCGACAACTCGGGTGCGGGCGTGGCGTCGAAGACCTGGCGCCACAGGGCCAGCGCGCCTTCGATGTCGCCGCGGCGTTCCACCGTGTGCGCCAGGTTCAGCAGCGGTGGCACGAAGCCGGGCACGGTGTCCAGCGCCTGGCGGTAGGCGGCCTCGGCCTCGTCGTGGCGGCCCGCGCCGCCCAGCAGCGCGCCGAGGTTGAAGCAGGCGATATGGCGCAGGCCGGCACCGTGGGCGGCGGCCGCGCCGATCCAGTCGCGGTACAGGCGCGCCGCGGCCTCGATGTCGCCAGCGGCAGCCCGTGCGGCGGCCTGCTGCATCAGCTCGGCCAGACCGGCGTGGGGGGCGGGGGCGGGGACAGGGGTGGGGGCGGCGAGGACGGTCGAAGGCATACGGCTCCCAGTTCAGGATGCAGATTCGATCGATGCTAGGCAGCAGTCCGGGCCGCCAAGCCCGCATCAGCGGGGTGGAAGCCGCGCAATTCAGGGCCGCGTCCTGGCGCCGGGGTCGGCGATGCAGCGACGGCGCCGGCAACTGAGGTCAGCCTGCGACAGAATGCCAAGGCTGGCATCGCCCGCCGTGGCGCTGTTGTTGCCCGGCACCGCCCGGCCACGTTCGCATCCCATCCCCTGTTGCACCCCATGCCCCTGGCCCGCCCATCGCCACTGCACCGTTCGGCCTTTCGCGCATGCCTCGCCGCGGCCGGTCTGGTGATATGGCTGGTCACCGGCACGGCCGCAGCGGCCGAGATCAAGCGCGTCGGCGACGTGGTCGAGGTGCGAGGCGACCTGATCGGCGGCGACGGCGCCCGTTTTACCGCGCTGCTGAACGACAGCGTGCAACTGGTGCGCATCAGCAGCGCCGGCGGCGACCTGGGTGCGGCGCTGGAAATCGCATCGGCCATGCGCACGCGTGAACTGGCGCTGTCGGTGGACGGCCTGTGCGGCGAGGTCTGCGCGCAGTTCATCCTGCCCGCGGCCACGGGCCTGTCGATCGCCGAGCGCAGCCTGGTCGTGATGCAGGGCGGCAGCCACGGCCTGTGGCGCGCCGCGCTGCGTGAAGGTGCACTGCGCGCCGACGGTTATGCCGCCACGCGCCAGTACACCCAGCAAGTGGACGCCGTCGTCAACGCCCATGCGCGCCAACTGGGCCTGAAGGCCGAAGTCATCAACTTCATGTATGGCATCACTGCGGGCACCCAGGTGCGGCTGAGCCTGGTGAACGTCGATGGCGGCGCGCCGCAGGTGCGGCTGGACGGCTCCAACGCGCCTTACTGCAGCGGCTGGCTGCTGGACCCGGCGTCGCTGCGCGCGCTGGGCGTCGATTCGCACGAGTGGGAACCGCCCAACGTGCTGCTCGCCACCGCGCGGCTGGGCGTGGCCATCGGCTCGCTCTACGTCGGCCCGCCGCTGGCGCCCGAAGATGTGGCAACAGCGCGCGACTGCGGCGACCTGCGCACATTGCGCGATTCGAGGGCGACGAAGCGCTGATCTTGGTCACGGCAATTGACCGCGGCCGCCGGCAGCCGTGCTACCAGCCGATGGCCTGGGGCAGCCACAGCGCGATCTGCGGGTAGAAGAAGACCAGCGTCAGCGTCATGGCCTGCAGCACGATGAAGGGCATCACGCCCTTGTAGATGTGCTTGATCGAGACCTCGGGCGGGGCCACGCCCTTCAGGTAGAACAGCGCCCAGCCGAAGGGTGGCGTCAGGAACGAGGACTGCAGGTTGATGGTGATCAGCATCGCCAGCCAGACAGGGTCGACACCCTGGTTGATCAGCACCGGCAGGAACAGCGGCACGGCGATGTAGCTGATCTCGATCCATTCGATGAAAAAGCCGAGCACGAAGATCAGCAGCATCATGAACAGGATGTCGCTGTTGACGCCGCCGGGCAGCCACTCGAACATGTGCACGATCAGCTCTTCGCCCTGCAGGCCGCGGAAGGCCAGCGCAAACACCTGCGCCATCAGCAGGATGAACATCATGATGGCCGTGATCTTGGCCGTCTCCAGCGCCACCTGCTTCAGCACCGACCACTTCAAGCGGCCGGCAGCGATCGTGATCAGCACCGCGCCGACAGCGCCCATGGACGCGGCCTCGGTGGGTGCGGCCACGCCGCCGACGATGCTGCCCAGCACCGCCACCACCAGCATGATGGGCGGCACCACCACCTTCCAGAAACGCACCCACAGTTGACGCCGGCTGACGGCGTCGCGCTCGGCAACCGGGATCGGCGGCATCCAATCCGGCTTCAGCATGCCCAGCACGAGCAGGAAGACGATGTAGACGCCCGCCAGCAACAAGCCCGGGCCGACGGCGGCCGCGAACAGCGTGCCGACCGACAGCTGCATGATGTCGGACAGCAAAATCAGGATCAGGCTGGGCGGGATGATCTGCCCCAGCGTACCCGAGGCGCAGATGGCGCCACACGCAATGCTCTTGTTGTAGCCGCGACGGATCAAGGTCGGCAGGGTCAGCAGCCCGAGCGTGATGATGGTGGCGCCGACGATGCCGGTGGTCGCACCCATCAGCACGCCGAACAGGACAATGCCCACGCCCATGCCGCCGCGCACACCGCCGGCGATGTGGCCCATGACGTCGAGCAGGTCGTCGGCCAGGCGCGACTTCTCCAGCATCACGCCCATGAAGACGAACAGCGGAATCGCCAGCCACTGATAGCCCGCGACGACGCCGAAGACACGCGCCGGCAGCAGGTTGAACAGCGAATCGCCGAAGCCCAGCCAGCCGAAGACAAAGCCGACCGTGGCCAGCGTGACGGCCACCGGCACGCCGATCATCAGCAGGCCGAAGAAGCCGACCAGCATCAGGATGGCGTAGGTCTGGGGCTCAAACATGATCGGCCCTGCGGTCAAGATCGCTGTCGCTGTATTCGCCGTTGTCGCTGTCGTTGTCGCTGTCACCGCTGTGGCGCGCGCGCTCCGTGATCACCAGCCGCAGCAGTGCGGCCACGGTCTGCAATGAGACCAGGCCGAAGCCGATCGGTATCAGCCCTTTCACCGCCCAACGAAACGGAATGCCGCCGGGGTCGGCCGAGGTCTCTCCGATGTCCCAGGACTGCGTCACATACGCCAGGGACAATTTGACGAAGAGGCAGGCGATGGCCAATTGCAGCAGCAGTGAGAAAAGATCAACGACGAACTTGGTGCGTGGCGAATAGCCGGCGTAGAACAGGTCCACGCGCACCATCTCGCCACGCTGCATCGCGTAACTCATGCCGAACAGGATGAGCGCGGCCAGCAGGTGCCATTCGAGTTCCTGTGCCCACACCGAGCCGAAGCTGAAGGCGTAACGCAGCAGCACGTTGACGGCGACGAGGCCGATCATCAGCAGGCACAGGCCGAGCGTGAGCTTGCCCACGCCGTCGATCAGCGCCTCGATGCGCCGCACGCTGCCATTCATCGCCGCCGGCATGGGCGGTTCAGCCGCGAACCTTGACGTGATAGGCCTCTTCGCTGACCTCGCTCCAGCGGTCGTACTTGGCCTTGAAGGCAAAGTAGGAGTCGTGCACCTTCTTCGTCATCGGGTCCTTGGCAACCGCCTCGGCCAATACCTTGTTGGTCTCGGCGCGCAGCGCTGCGATCACGCCATCGGGCAAGGGCTGTGCGATCACGCCCTGGTTCTTGATCAGGTCCTCCATGGCCTCGGAGTTGTTGCGCTGGCACCAGGCCTCGCCGATGACGTTGCAGGCGGCGGCAGCGTTCTCGACAATCGCCTGCAACTCCTTCGGCAGCTTGCCCCAGGCGGCCTTGTTGATCAGCAGTTCTGACACCGTCGACGATTCGTGCCAGCCGGTGGTGTAGTAATACTTGGCCGCCTTCTGCAGGCCCAGGCGACGGTCCTGGAAGGGGCCGACGAATTCGGCCGCGTCGATGACGCCGCGCTCCAGCGCCGGGAAGATCTCACCGCCCGGCAATACCTTTACATCCACCCCCAGGCTGGCGTAGACCTTGCCGGCGAGGCCCGGAATGCGCATCTTCAGGCCCTTCAGGTCGGAAACCGTCTTGATCTCTTTCTTGAACCAGCCCGTCATCTGCACGCCGGTGTTGCCGCAGGGCATCGCGACCATGCCGAAGGGCGCGTAGACCTCGTTCCACAGATCGATGCCGCCGCCGTCATAGAACCAACCGTTGATGCCCTGAAAGTTCAGGCCAAAGGGCACGGCGGTGAAGTACTGGGCTGCGGTCGTCCTGCCGGTCCAGAAATAGGCGTTGGCGTGGTTCATCTCGACGGTGCCGGCCTGCACCGCGCCGAAGCCTTCGAAGGCGGGCACCAGTTCACCGGCGCCAAACACCTGGATGTTCAGGCGCCCCGACGACATCTCGCGGATGCGCCGCGCCAGGTCGGTGGCCGAGCCCGGACCGTCCATGTAGAAAGGCGAGCCCTTGGGATAGGCCGAGGTCATCTTCCAGTTGAAGCTGGTCTGCGCCGAAGCGACAACCGGTGCAGCGACCGCGGCCGCGGCGAGGCCGAACTTGAGCGCCTGGCGGCGCGATCCGAGCGTGGACGAAGTGGTCATGGAAACTCCAGGTTGAAAGAGGCAGGAAAAATGACGAATTGGCACCAGCACCATCAGCCAGCGAATGACATCAACGAAAGTGGCAAGCTCATGCAAAACGAGCCGGTCTGCACCGCGAAGCGCAGCGAGCCCCTCCGCGAAGCGCAGCGAGCCGCGGGCGCGCAGGCGCTCGCCTCCGACGAGGTGAACTGCACGGCGCAGCCGTGTCAATTCGACCGAGGCGAACGAAACCGGCGCAACGCGTCCGGTTCAGTAGGTCTTGTAAGGAAGAAACTTGCCGGACATCGTGATCGACACCCGATCGCCCTTGGGATCGGACTCGCGCTGCAGGTCCATGCGGAAGTCGATGGCCGACATGATGCCGTCGCCGAATTCCTCGTGGATCAACTCCTTGAAGGTGGTGCCGTACACGCTGACCAGTTCGTAAAAGCGGTAGATCAGCGGATCGGTCGGCACGCTGGTCGGCAGCGACCCCTTGTATGGCACCACCTTCAACCACTGCGCCTCGGTTTCGGTCAGGTCGAAGATCTTCGCCAGCGTCGCGGCTTGCGCATCGTCGAAGGTCATCTGCCCCAGGCAGCCTGCCGTGACCCATTCCTTGCTCAGGCCCACCTGCGTGGCCACGTCGACCCATTTGATGCCCTTGGCAACCTTGGTGGTGATGATCTTTTCAGTGACGTCCATGCGGCTCATGCCGGGTCTCCTTGGCGTGGGGTGGTGGTGAAGTTGGGGTTGCAAATTGGGGATGCAACGCGGGGATGACGGGTCGACATGCGAACTCAAGCCACATGCCGCAGCGGCACGACATTGGCTCGCGGGCTGTCGAGCGGTGACGCCTCCGTCTCGGGCCCGGGCCCGGTCACAGCGTCCAGCCCGGGGCTGACCTCCACCGGCTCGGCCGGTGCACGGCCGTGCGACAACTCGGCGCTGCGCGCGACCAGAAAGTCGACCAGATGGTTGCGGATGCGGTAGTACTGCGGATCGTGGTGCAGCGTGGCGCGCGTGCGGCCTCGCGGCATCGTGTTCTTCACAATCTCGGCCACACGGGCCTGGGGCCCATTGCTCATCAGCAGGATGCGGTCGGCCAGCAGGATGGCCTCGTCCACGTCGTGCGTGATCATGAACACCGTCTGGTGCGTCTCGGCGCAGATGCGCAGCAATTCGTCCTGGATGGTGCCGCGCGTCAATGCGTCCAGCGCACCGAAGGGCTCGTCCAGCAGCAGCATGCGCGGCTGGATGGCGAAGGCGCGCGCAATGCCCACGCGTTGCTTCATGCCGCCCGACAATTCACTCGGCTTCTTGTCGATGGCGCTGCTCAGGCCCACCAGCGCAACGTACTTCTGCACATGTTCTTCGACCTGCGCACGGCCCCAGTCGGGCCATTTGCTGCGCACCGCAAAGGCGATGTTCCGGCGCACGCTCAACCAGGGCATCAGCGCATGGCCCTGGAACACGACGCCGCGGTCCAGGCTGGGCCCTGCGACTTCGCGCTTGTCCATGAAGACATGGCCGGTGCTGGCACTTTCCAGTCCCGCCAGCACGTTCAGGATCGTCGTCTTGCCGCAGCCGCTGTGGCCGATGATGCAGACGAATTCGCCCTGGGCGATGCCGAAGTTGACACCGTCGAATACCGGCTCCCTGCCCCCCGGGTAAGTCTTGCCCAGGCCCTCGACCTTGAGGAATTCGGTCGACCTGGTTCCAGTCGACCGGGGTTCAGTCGACCGAGTTTCAGTCAACATACGTGACCGCCCTCTGCAGCCGCGCAAACATCAGGTCCAGCAGCATGCCGACGACGCCAATGACGAGAATGGCGAAGATCACATTGGGCAGGCTCAGGTTGTTCCACTCGTTCCACACGAAGTAGCCGATGCCGGTGCCGCCGACCAGCATCTCGGCCGCGACGATCACCAGCCACGCAATGCCCATGCTGATGCGCATGCCCGTCAGGATGGTGGGGGCGGCGGCGGGCAGGATGACCTCGAAGGCCTTGCGCAGCGGCGGTACCTCGAGCGTGCGCGCCACGTTCAACCACTCTCGCCGAACCCCGGCCACGCCGAATGCGGTGTTGATCAACATCGGCCAGATGCTGCAGATGAAGATGACGAACACGCCGGAGATGTTGCTGTCCTTGATGGTGTACAGCGCCAGCGGCATCCAGGCCAGCGGCGAGATCGGCTTCAGCACCTGGATGAAAGGGTCGAGCGCGCGGTAGATCAACGGGCTCATGCCAATCACGAATCCCAGCGGGATCGCCACCAGCGCCGCCAGTCCGAAGCCCAGCGCCACGCGACCCAGGGAATAGCCCAGTTGCAGGCCGACGCCCTTGTCGTTGGGGCCGTTGTCGTAGAAGGGCTCGCTCGCGTGCTTGACGATGACTGCGCCCATCTGCGACAGCGTCGGGAAGCCGGACTTGGCAGCGGCCGGGGCGGCACCTGCCGTCGGGTCCTTGCCCATCAGCTTGGCATACTCGATCTGCTCGGCCGTCATCGTCACGGCCGGTGCCGCCGCGGGCGTTGCGGGGCCGGTGGTGGCGATGTGCCAGACACCCAGGATCAGCAGCAGCAGCAGGGCCGACAGCATGCCGGCCTTGAAGCCCTGGGTGTTCAGCGTCGCGTTCATGGGTGGCAATGCCCGGGCAGGTGGGGTCCGGTCGGCCCGGCGCTCAGGCGGCGGTGCGCCGGATGGCGAAGCTGTCGGCGTAGGCCTTGGCCTTCTCCGGGTCAAACACCCTGCCCATGATCGTGAACTTCGGATACGCGCCCGTCGGCGGCTTCATGCCCAGCGATGCCATGTGCTTCTTCGCATCGGTCAGCAAGAACACCTGTTCGGCAATCTGCTTGTAATTGACATCGCCCTTCACATAGCCCCAGCGCTGCATCTGCGTCAACATCCACACCGCCATGCTCTGCCAGGGCATGGGGTCGAAGTCGGCGCGGTCGGGCACGTTCTTCACACCACCCAGGCCATCGGCGAAGCGGCCCGTCAGCACCTGGTTGACCACCGTTTCCGGTTGATTGAGGTAAGCCTGCGGGCTGATGACCTTGGCAATGAGTTCGCGGTTCTCTGCCTTGCGCGCCATGGCCGCAGCGGTCAGCACCGCGCGGTACAGGGCGGCGAAGGTGTTGGGATTTGCCTGGATGAACTCGGCGCTGGTGCCGAAGGCGCAGCAGGGGTGGCCGTCCCACAGGTCTTTGGTCAGCAGGTGCAGGAAGCCCACCTCCTCGAACACCGCGCGCTGGTTGAAGGGGTCCGGGCCGAGGAAGCCATCAAGATTGCCTGCGCGCAGATTGGCCACCATCTCGGGCGGCGGCACGACGCGGATCTGGATGTCGGTGTCCGGGTTCAGCCCCGCTTCAGCCACGTAATAGCGCAGCAGGAAGTTGTGCATGCTGAATTCAAACGGCACCGCGAACTTGAAACCCTTCCACTGCTTCGGGTCGCGCTTGTCCTTGTGCTTGACATGCAGCGTGATGGCCTGGCCGTTGGTGTTCTGGATCGTGGCCACGCGCATCGGCGTGGCATTGCTGCCCACGCCCATGCTGATGGCCAGGGGCATGGGGCTGAGGAAGTGCGTGGCGTCGTATTCCTTGTTCAGCATCTTGTCGCGGATCAGCGCCCAGCCAGCCGTCTTGACCACCTCGACATTGAGCCCCTGCTTTTCATAGAAGCCCAACGGCTTGGCCATGATCAACGGCGTGGCGCAGGTGATGGGGATGAATCCGATCTTCAGGTCCTTCTTCTCCAAGGTGCCGGGCTTGCCGGCCTCCTGCGCCATGGCCTGCAGGCTGGCGATGGGCAGGACGCTGCCAATCGCGGCCATGGCCGTGCGTTGGCCGACGGCACGCAGGAAGTTGCGGCGCACGCTGTCATCGGGGAACAGCGCCTTGATCAGGCTGGCCTCGACGAAGCGCCTGGATTCGGCCTCGAAGGCAGCCGTCTCGCTGCGCGCCCGCAATTCGGTCGTCGCCATGGACCTTGCCAGATCAGCCGCGTGTTCGCTGGCACTGCCATGCGCGCCGCAGCTGCAGCCCAGGCGCAGCGGGCGGTCGGCGTCGTAAAGGCCGTGGGGATCGTCAGCGTCGTTCATGCGGTGGGCTCCAGGATTAAGTTCACTCTAGGGATACGGTGGGCGCGACACCATCGACGCGCCGACGAAGTCGCTGTAGGGCCAGCCCTACATGCGCTGTGTCGCCTTCAGCGCGCATCAGGGTGCTGCAGCCGCGTCGTGGCGCACGGCGTAAAGCGCCAGTTCGACGTCGTTGCGAACGCCGGTCTTCTCAAGGATGCGGGCGCGGTAGGTACTGACGGTGTTGGGCGCCAGCACCAGTTGTTCCGCGATCTCGCCCACGCTCAGGCCGCGGCTGAGCAGGCGGAAGACCTGGTGCTCGCGGTGCGACAGCCGTTCGTGCAACGGCGCCTCTGCAGCCGCCGCCGCGCCGGCGGGATGCAGTGCGCCGGCCAACAACTCGGCCACCGCCGGAGTGATGAACAGGCCGCCGCGCGCCACCTTGCGGATGGCCTCGGTCAGCTGTTCGCTGTCCGCACTCTTGTGCAGGTAGCCCGCGGCGCCCAGCTTCAGGCTGCGCACGGCGTATTGGCGGTCGGGGTAGGTGGACAGCATCAGCACCGGCAGCCGCGGGAATTCGGCCTTCAACTGCTTCAGCACGTCCAGCCCGTCGCGCTGCGGCATGGCGATGTCGAGCAATACGACGTCGATGCCGCCGGCGCGCACCCGCTGCAGCGCCTCCGGCCCGGTCGCGGCTTCGCCGCCGAGTTCGATGTCGGCCGCGTCGGCCAGGATCTGCTTGATGCCCTGGCGCACGATCTGGTGGTCGTCGCAGACCAGCACGCTGACGCTCATGACGGGGCCTCCGATGCCGCCGCGATCGGTGCCGACGAAGGCATCGGCAGCGGCATCACCAACCGCGCCCGCGTGCCCTGCCCTCGCGCGCTGTCGATCGTCAGGCGGCCGCCAAAGTGCCCGGCGCGTTCGCGCATGCCGATGACGCCGTAACTGTGCGGATCGTTCAACGCCGCGGCGGTGGCGCCGACGCCGTCGTCGCGCACGTCGAGATACAGCACCGGGTCCGGCGGGTCGTCCACGGCAATGTGCAGCACCACACGCCGCGCATGCGCATGCCGCGCGACGTTGGACAGCAGTTCCTGAAAGATGCGAAACACGGCAATCGCCAGCCCGCCCTGCGGCGGCGGTACGCCCGCGGCCACATGCACCTGCAACGTGGCGTCGAGTTCGCTGCTCTCGATGAATTCCTGCGCCTGCCATTCCAGCGCCGCCCACAGGCCCTGGTGGTCCAGGATGCTGGGCCGCAGGTCGGTGATGATGCGGCCGACGTTGTCCACCGCGGTGTCGATCAGCCGGCCCATGCCCTGGCACTTGGCCTGCAGTTCGGGGCGCCCTTCCACGCGCCGGCCCAGCCAGTGCGTGTCCATCTTCAGCGCCACCAGCAGCGAGCCCAGCTCGTCGTGGATCTCGCGCGCGATGCGTGTGCGCTCGCTCTCGCGCACCGTCTCCAGGTGATTGGCCAGGTCGCGCAATTCGCGCGTGCGCGCGGCCACGCGGGCCTCGAGTTCGGCATGGGCCTGGCGCAATACCTCGGCGGCGCGCTTGCGTTCGCTGATGTCGACGAAGGTGACTACCGCACCCTGCACCACGCCGTCGTCGATGATGGGGTAGCTGCTGTACTCGGCCCAGAACGACGAGCCGTCGGCACGCCACAGCACCTCGTCGTCGATGCGGCAGGGCAGGCCCTGGCGGAAGGCGTTGAAGATCGGGCAGTCGGCCTCGGGGTAGTGGCGGCCGTCGCGGTGCGAGTGGTGGATCAGCGCATGCATGTTGCGCCCCAGCACCATGTCGGTGCGCCGCCCGAGCATCTGCGCACCGGCGCGATTCACGAACGTGCAGACGCCGTCCATGTCGATGCCGAAGATGCCCTCGCCTGTGCTCTCCAGCAGCAGGGTCAGGCGGTCGGTGGCGTTGTGGGCAGCTGGGCTGGGCATGCCCAGGTGGGCGCAAGCCGCGTGCCAGCAGCCCCTGTCCTGCGCGCACCCAGACCCAGCCGCGCGCCGGGCAGGCCGCCGGAATCAAAAACGGCGGGCCCGCAGGCCCGCCGTGGCAGCTCAGCGCGGGTCGCGCGTCAGCGGTTGTCGACCAGCACCTTGCTCGAGCCGATCAGCGTGCTGCTGGCGTCGATGAAGCGCACATTGCCCATGTAGCGCGAGCCCGTGGGCACGGCCCAGCTCAGGCCGATGCTGGCGCTGCCGCCTTCATAGACCGAGGCCGGCCCACTGACCTTCAGCGTGCCCGGGGCGTCGGCGCCGACGATCCAGGTCGACAGCTTGTAGGTGGCGCCGCCAGCCGGCGTGGCATAGCCCGTGACGCGCACCGAGTAGCTGGCCGCGATCGGGTTCTCCAGCGTCACCACCTCGTCAGAACCACCCGCCGCTGCCGTGCCGACGTTGGTGCCGGTGCAGGTGGCCGAGCGGAAGACATCCATGTCCAGATCGGTGGTGGCACCACCCTGGGTGTCGGCGTTGAAGAGCTGGAAGCGCGCGAACTGGGTGTTCGCCGGCACCGTGAAGGCGAAGCACTGTGTCGCGCCGGTGGCGATCGGGGTGCCGTTCAGGATCGCGGGCACCAGACCCAGGGCCTGCAGCGTCAGCGGCCCGGTGTAGCTGGACTCGATGCCGAACACCTTGCTGCCACGGCTGGTGCTGCGCTTGTCGTTCACCTGCGGCGGCGAGGCGAAGGCCAGGGCCTGTGCACTCAGCGGGCTGGTGATATTGCGCACGCCGTCGTTCCAAGACAGGCTGCCGAAGGTCCAGGCCCCCAGCGCCGCGCTGGTGCGCGTGATCTTGGTCGTGAAACTGCCCTTGGCGCCTGGCGCCAGCATCAGGCTGGCCGGCGTGACGACCACGTCCCAGCCCGGCAGGCTGCTGGAGGCAACGAAGGTCGCGGTCGAAGCGCCGACGTTCGTGACGGTGCGCTGCAGGGTGCGCGACACCACCACACCCTGTGCCGTCAGCGAGGCCAGGTTCAGGTCCCAGGGCTTGATGGTTCCCAGCGTCGCGCAACTGCCCACGCCAGCCGGTGCGGCCAGGCTCAGGCCGCACAGGAAGCGACCGTAGTCGGCCGGCTCGGCGTCATACACCAGGCTGGCCACCGAAGCCGGGTTCGGTGCAAGGTGGCCGGAGCCGTAGCCCCAGCGGTTGGTGTCTGCGCCCCCGCCAGAAACACGCACCGGCGTGTTGCTGGTGGTGAGTGCCGACTTGATGGCGGCCGGCGACCAGGTCGGGTACAGCTGCTTGAACAGCGCCGCGGCACCGGCCACATGCGGGCTGGACATCGAGGTGCCCTGCAGCGATCCGCTGCTGGCCGGCGGGATCAGCGTGCCGGCCACGACGTCGTTGCGCTGCGTCGTCGTCAGCGTCGGCCGGTTGCTGGCGATGATGGCCACACCCGGGGCCGTGATGTCGGGCTTCAAGATGTTGGGGTTGGCCAGGTTCGGCCCGCGCGACGAGAAATTGGCCATCAACGGCGCCACGATGCCCGGCAGGTTGATGCTGAGGCTGACGATGCCGGTGGCGGCCGCGCCCTCGGCGGTGACGTAGTTGCGCACCGCGGTGCTGTTGGTCGTGGACAGCTGCACCGCAGGGATGGTGTGCGCGTCCAGCGCCGTGCCAGTGGCCGTGATGACCACGCCCACGCCGCCGGCTCGCGACACCTCGGCGCTCATCGCCAGACGCACGGTCGCGGTATTGGTGCCAATGGCACAAACCACGATCTTGCCGGCAGCCGCCACGCTGTCCAGGCTGTTGGCCAGGCAATTGTTGGCTGCGGCCACCGTCTGCCCCGCCGCGGGGATGGCGTTGGACAGCACCATGCCGGCCGTGGGCGCCCCAATGAAGTTGGTCGATCCCCCGGTGTAAGTGACGCCGTTGCCCAGCGTGACGCTGCCGCCCTGGCTGCGGTCATGGGTGGACGCCGCCACCGTGGTCAGCCACGGGCTCATGTGGGCCACGGTGTTGCCCGGGCCGGCGTTGCCGGCCGAAGCGGCGACGAACACGCCGGCCGCCGAGGCGTTGAAAAACGCGATCTCGATGGGGTCGAGGAAGTTCAGCTGCGTGCCGCTGATCGAGAAGTTGATGACGTCCACGCCGTCGACCACCGCCTGATCGATGGCGGCCAGCATGTCGCCGGTGTAGCAGCCGGACTGGGTCGAGATCGTGGCCGTCCAGCACACCTTGTAGGCCGCGACGCGCGCCCGCGGTGCCACGCCCGACATCTGCGCCGTGACCACGCCGTTGGTGGCGCGGACGGGGTTGCGGTCGTTGCCGCCTGCGGTGGACGCGGTGTGGGTGCCGTGGCCGTTGGTGGCGCCGTCGCGCGGCGAGAGGTATTCCAGCGTGGCGCGGATGGCACCCGAGGCGCTGAAGTCGGCGCCGTAGAAGCGCGCACCGATCAGCTTGTTGCTGCACATCGCGGCGGTGAAGCCCTCGCCGGTCTGGCAGGTGCCGGCCCACTTGGCCGGCGGCGGGCCGTAGACCTCGGTGCCGGGCAGGTGGTAGGACACCGGGCGGCCGTTGGCGTCGACCTTGGCGCCGAAGGCCGGGCTCTCGGGCCAGATGCCGCTGTCGAGGATGCCGAGGATGACGTCCTCGCCCTTGATGTTGCGCGAAGCGGCGTCGAGCTGCGAATACAAGCCGCCCGGTTCGGTCAGACCCAGGAAGTCGGTGGTGCGCGTGGTGTCGAGCTGCCGCACCTCGGAAAGCACGACCGAGACCACGTCGGCGCGGGTCATCAACTGGGCGGCCTCGGCCTCGGACATGACGGCGGCGAAACCGTTGAAAGCCACGCCATAGGTATGGATGGGCTGCACGCCGGGCAGGCGCGACAGCACGGCACTGCGCTGGCCGTCGAGGTGGCTCAGGTAGGCGCGGGCGCTGCCGCTGCGCGCGTTCAGGCGCTGGCCCGCGGCCACGCGCGTGGCGGCCAGGCCGCGCACACCACCGGCGTAGCTGGCCAGCGGCGCGCCGGCCAGCTGGACGATGTAGGTGCGCTTGGCGTTCTTGACGTCGCCGATGGGGGCGACGGGTGCGACCGCCTCACGCTGGGCGTGGGCCAGGGTGGCTGCGGCAAGCAGGGCCACGGCGATGACGATCGGAGTCAGCGCGGGGGTGAGTACGGGCATGAGATGGCGACGAACGGACATGTGAACGGACATGTGATGTGCTCCTGGTGGGCCGGATCGGGTTCAGCGGGCTTGGCGGCGCTGGCGCAGGCCGAAAGCGGCCAGGCCCAGGACCAGCAAAAGCGCACTGCCCGGCTCGGGCACGGCAGAGACCTGGATGCTGTCGATCGCGAACTGGCCGTTGTTCAGCGTCGGCAGCGCGCAATCGACGAAACCGGTGTAGGCGCAGGAACGGAATTGCACGGACACCAGATTGCTCAGCAGGTTGCTGCTGTAGGACGCGAACACCGAACTGCCCCCCAGGTCGGACGTCCAGGCCCAGGCGGCGGTGACGGTGCTGCTGTCGGCGCGGGTGCCCACGGCCACCATCACCGTCTGCTGCAATGAAGGCGGGTCCAGCGGCACAAAGGCGGCGCTGAAGCTGTCGAGGTTGAAGGCCACGGCGTCGCTGCGCGCCACGCCCAGGCGGCCGTTGTTGGACGCGAAATAGTATTGCGTGGCATTGCCGCCCGGGGCCTGGCTGCCCAGCGCCGCGCCGGTGTCGATGACGCCGAAGTCAAGCTGCGCGGTCAAGGTGTAGTCGGCGCTGGCGAAGGTCTCGCCGGCCAGGTACAGGCCGGTCAGGTCGCCGGATTCGAAATCGATGACGTCGGCCGCGTGGGCTGCCGGCAGACACATCGAGCAGGCCAGTGCAGCGGCGCTGAGGACGTGCCGGGAAACTTGGGGCATGGAAGAACTCCTGGGTGGCATGGAGCCGGGCCGCAGCCCGGTGGGGTGGCGGTCGGGCATAACGGTGTCACTGCGGGGATGACCCGTAGTCATTTGAGCGTATGTGACAAATTGCATCACCACACCCCATGAACACGGGGGACAGCGGCCTCGGACTTTCCCGCGGTCAGGTCAGGGACATGCGCCCCGCCGGTCCAGCACCGCGCCCAGATCCCCGCGACGGTGCCGCCGCAGGCCCGTCGTGGTGCCCGCTACAACGCCTTGACGGCGTCCGGGATCGCCAGCGCACGGATGCCCCGCCCGCCTTCGCCGCGGCGGGCGAAGACCCGCACCTCGGTGCTGTCCAGCAGCAGCATGTCGCCGCGCCACACGCGGTGGCGCTGCACGAAGCTGCTGCGCCGCCATTCGACGACCGCGGTCTCGATCACCAACCTGTCGCCGTACTGCGCCGGCGCCATGAAGCGGGTCTGCACATCGACGATGGGCGTGCCGACCAGGCCGAAGGCGGCCTCGGTCTCGCGCCAGCTGGGGTAGCCGCGGTGCACGAACCAGTGCCGGCTGGCGGCGTCCAGCCAGCGGTAGAAGTTCGGAAACCAGACGATGCCGGCGGGGTCGCAATCGCCGAACTCGACGGCCACGAGGTACAGCGCCGGGCTGTCCTCGGGCGGCGCTGCGGGTGCGGGTGCGGGTGCGGGTGCGGGTGCCTGTGCCGGTGCGGGCGCGGGGGCGGACGCGGGTGGTTTGGCGGACTCGGTCATCGCAGCGATGTCAGGACTGGCTCAGGGCAACAAGGTGCGCGCCGAATCCGGCCGGCGCTTGAACCAGCGCACCACCTGTTCGCGCGGGGCGCGCGGCGGCGCGCCATGCGCCTGCAGGCTGCGGTCGAAGGCGGTGCCGGCATCGTCGGCCAGCGCCGCCTCGCGCGCGGCGCGCACGGCGGCGGCGCGGGCCGTGGGCGGGCGGGGATCGCCCGCTGCGCCGGATGCGCCGGATGCAGCGGATGCAGCGGATATGCCGGATACGCCGGATACGCCGGATATGCCGGATATGCCGGCCAGGTGGTCGACGATGTGCAGCAGGTTCTCCTTGCCGCGTTCGTTGGTGCTGCCATAGCCCTTCACCAGCCGGCCGCAGCGCGCCAGTTCCAGGCCCAGGGCGGCATCTTCACGCGTGCCTCGTTCGACGGCTGCCAGCCAGCGTTCGATCAAGGCCTGCTCCAGCGCGAAGCGGCTGCCGCGGCGGCGCTGCCTCTTCAGCGCTGCCACCGCGCGCAACGCCAGCGTGCCGGCCACCGTGTGCGTGCCCACCTTCAGCGGCAGGGCCCACGGATCCTCGCCGGCAGCGACGCGGCGCCGGTCCCAGGCGCGCAGGCGCTGCGCCAGGCCTTCCGGCAGCAGGGCCGCGAACTCGGGCACGCCGGGCTTGAAGTGGTCGTAGACCTTCAGCACCTCGCCCGGCGCGGCCTTCACCTCGCGCTGCACGCGCAACTGACGGCTGGCAGCGAGCTTGAGCCCGGCCACGTGCACGATGTCGTCGAAGGCCATCCACAGCGCCAGCCAGCGTGTCATTTCCTGCACGATGCCGCTGCGATCGGCCTCGTCGCCCGGGCTGGCGGCGGTGGCAGCCAGCACCCGCGCAAGACGCTCGTCGTACAGCCGGACATAGGCCGCGTCCTGGTAGCGCCGCAAGCGGTCGCGGGCCAGCACGCGCAGGTCGGGTGCGTCGGGTGCGTCGGGTGCGTCGGGTGCGTCAGGCGCGTCAGGTCCAGCGAGGCCGGCCGCTGCGGCCGGCGCGGCGGCAGCCACAAGACCGGTCGCCATCGCTGCCGTCATCGACGCCGCCATCGACGCCGCGATTGTCTCCGCCATCGCCAGCGCCTGCGCCTGCTGCGCGCGACGCTGCGTCACGGCGTCATAAGCCAGCGCAAAGCCGCGCAGGCTGGGCGCCACGCCCTTGCCGCTGGCGCGGATGGTGTCCTCGTACACCGCGCGCGGCAGCGGCAGGACGCCAGTGGCCGCGATGGCGCCCAGCAGCACGGCGCTGATGGCGGTACCGGCCTGCGCCGCCATCGCACCCAGGTCCAGCAGTTCGGCCGCGCGCGCATGGCGCTGCAGCGTGGCCAGCAAGGCGG
>JBBSCX010000007.1:0-27240 GCA_038249905.1 Burkholderiales bacterium | reverse complement strand
TCCGCGCCCGTGTCGGCTTCTTGCTGTTTTTGTCCTGCGAAATCGTGGGCGTGGCGGCCAGCCCCTTGCGCCACCCGTCGATTTCGCCGGGCTTGAGTTTTTGCAGCGTGATGCCGCCGACCTTGTGGTCGTCCACCCACCGGGCGAAGCGCTTCTCGGTGTCCAGAGCAGCTTGCGCCTTGCCCGCGCTGGTCAGGTGCTTGACGTAGTTCGCGCACGCGGTCTTGACGGTGATTGCCTCAGCCCTGCCGCCTTTGCCGAGGTGCTTGAACCAGTCTTCGGCTACCGTCTTTGCTGCGTCGTAACGACGTGCCGCGGTGATGTCCTCGAACTCGCCAAGGCTGCGCTTCTCGCGGCGGTTCTCGTCAGCGTCGCGAAACTTGGCGATCCAGGTCCCGGTCGAGGTAGCAGTCATCTTCCGAAAGCCCAGCTGGCAGCCCGCGCTGATGCGCGCCCAGTAGGGCTCGACCCGCGGCTTGAGTCTGCTGCGGCCTTCAACGGTGTCGAGTCTTGTTGCCAGTCCTCGGACTATAGCCAGAGTGGGGCAAAAGTGGGGCAAACCTGCTCGGATTTTCTTGGACACCATAAGACATTTTTACCTATGAAAAGATTGTCCAGTGATGTCCGGAATCGTCCGTAGTCCCGCCCTTCACACGGCAGGGGTCGCAGGTTCAAGCCCTGCACCGCCCACCATAGGAATTAACGACTGACGGCGCTTTCGGGCGCCGTTTTCGTTGGAGGTATGAAAAATGGTTGAAGAACCCTGCTTGGGTCACACGCGCCGACCGCTGGAGTTCTTTAAGCTCCCGCCACGCGATGCGCCCAAGGGTTGCAGCCGCGGCGTCCGATAGAGGCGCCCCATTCGCCAGTCTGCGACGGCGCCAGATTCGCGACGCGGATATGCGCCAGTGTTCGGGGTGCCCAGAACAACCCCGATGTCACGCTCCAAAGTGAACGGCTGCTTCGGCGTTTTGAGCTGACCGCCACGCGCGGCGGCTAACGGGTCTCTGTCGGCCATCAAGAGTCACTCGCTGGGGGCAGCTTTGTGGCGGCTCGAACCGGCGACGTTTGCTGCGTGACCTGGGAAACAACGTTCAAAAAGGGGGTGTTCGCAGCACCGCCTTGCCTACACAATGGCTCGATGAAACGCCGCTTCCTGCTGCTTACTTCTGCCGCATCGGCATTCGTTGGATTCCCCGCAGTGGCTGCAAGCCCCTTCCCGACCGCTCGGTCGTTGGCCGAGACCGATGCGGCCACGCTCTCGCAGCTAATGGCAGCGGGGCGCACCAGCAGCGCGCGCATCGTGGCCAGCTGCCTGGCACGCATCGATGCCATCGACCGCGCCGGCCCACGCCTGAACAGCGTCATCGAACTTAACCCCGAGGCCGCAGCGCTGGCCCGCACGCTGGACGCCGAGCGCCGTGCAGGCCGCGTGCGCGGGCCGCTACACGGCTTGCCTGTGCTGCTGAAGGACAACATCGCCACCGGCGACACCATGTCCACGAGCGCCGGGTCACTGGCTCTGGCCGGCGTGCGCGCCTCGCGCGATGCACACCTTGTCAAGCGGCTTCGCGACGCCGGCGCGGTGATCCTGGGCAAGACCAACCTCAGCGAGTGGGCCAACATGCGCAGCACGCGCGCTACAAGCGGCTGGAGCGCGCGTGGCGGGCTCACGCGCAACCCCTATGCGCTGGACCGCAACACCAGCGGCAGCAGCTCGGGTACCGCGGCGGCCATCGCCGCAAGTCTGGCGCCGCTGGGCGTGGGTACGGAGACAGACGGCTCCATCGTCTCACCCGCGTCGGTGTGCGGTTTGGTGGGCCTGAAGCCCACGGTGGGCCGCCTCAGCCGCGACGGGATCATTCCCGTCAGCCACACGCAGGACACTGCTGGTCCGATGTGCCGCACCGTGGCCGACGCCGCTGTCTTGTACGCCGCCATGGCCGGCCCAGATGCCGCCGACCCTGCCACGGCGGATGCACCGGCCGATGCCGCCACCCTGTTGCCGGTGTTTGAAACAAACGCGGTGAACCCCCTCAGGGGCGTTCGTCTGGGCGTGGCCAGCAACTACCTGTCGGGGTTCGACGAAGTCAACGCGCTGTTCAAGGCTGCTGTGCATCAACTGCGCGCGCTGGGCGCCGAGGTGGTGGACGACGTGGACCTGCCCAAGCCCGATGCTTACTGGGATGCATCGACCACCGTGCTGCTGGTGGAGATGCGGTTGGGGTTGGAGAAATGGCTCGCCACCTTCGCCCCCGGCGCGCCGGTGAAGAACTTGGCAGACGTGATCGCATTCAACATCCGTGAGCGCAAGCGCGAGATGCCGCATTTTGGTCAGGAGCACTTCGAGCGTGCGATGACGATGGGCGATCTGGACAGCGCCGAGTACAAGGAGGCGCTCGCTACCTGCATCAAGAACGCGCGCACCCAGGGCCTTGAAAGGGTCTTCGACGAACACCGACTCGACGCCCTTATCGCTCCCACTGAAGTTCTGCCCTGGATGATCGACTTCATCCGCGGCGACAACTTCGGCGCCAGCTTGTGCACGCCGGCCGCGGTGGCTGGCTACCCACACCTCACCGTGCCATGCGGCTTGGTGCGCGGGTTGCCGATGGGGCTGTCCTTCGTCGGTCGTCCTTGGGCAGAAGCCAAGTTGCTCGCCTACGGCCACGCGTACGAGCAGGCGGCGCAAGCGCGACGTGCGCCGCGCTTCATCAGGCGCACTGCGCCGGTTTGACGAAATCACAAGCTCGCAAGCTGCGTCGTGTCGCCCCAGCCTATCGGAATTGGGCGACTCATGGTCATCGGTGGCAATTTAGCGGCCGATTGGGCACCTCCAAGTTGTATTCACTTCACCTTACTATGAAGATCCTCACTGCATTCTTCGTTGCAGTGTTCCTCTGCACCGGTTGCGCCACGCAGGGTGATGCGGAGTCCGACATCCGGTCAGCCCGAGCGGACCTCAACGCCGCGCTGACAAACAGGAACTTGCAGTCAATGGCTTCATATTGGCTACCGGACGTCAATACCATCGGAGGGGATGGCAGCCTGTGGGCCGGCAAGGACAAGAACGTTGCTGGCTTCGCCGAACTTTTCAAGGATCCAAGTTTCGTCTCCGGCCAACGCATTCTGGACGGCGTCGAGCTATCGAGGAGCGGCCCCAAAGGTGCTGCTGAAACAGGAACTTGGGAATGGCGCGAACTCGTGGCGGGCGAGGTCATCACTTTCAGTGGTCGATACCTGATCATGTGGAATTTCGTGGATTCCCAATGGCGCATTCGCTCAGAACTTTACGTGTCAACCGGTTGCGTGGGCGGTGCGGGCTGCCAGTGAGACAACTCTCAACTCGACGTCTCCGCTCTCCCATAGGCACGTGACGGCCATTGTTCAAGCGGCACCCAACGTCAGGCCGCCTGGCCCGGCCTAACCGAACAAGGCGCAGTGTCGCCCACCTGAGTCAGGCAGCGTGCGGCGGTCGCTGCCCGCTTGCCTGAGCGCAGCGCGACCGCTTCAGGGCGTCGAGTTCGGTGATGCCGATGTCGCTGAAGGGTCGTCAGCGGTCAGCCAGCCATCATCGGCGAGCACCTGCTTTGTGACCGCTACCTGACAATCGACCAGGCGCGGGCGCTCGTCGCTTCCTTGGGACCCTGGCTGCGACGAGTAACCTGCATTCGGATCGGTCAGCCCTGCTGGCTCAGCAAACCCGCGCTGCGCATGGCCTGCACGACAGCCTGCGCAAGGACTTCGGCCTGCCCAGTCGGCTGACCACCGGCCAGCCCGAGCGCTTGGATGATCTGCCCCTGCCGCCGCTGCGCCACGGCGCCGCAGCTGAGGAACGTGGTCAGCACGCCGTCGTGTCCCATGTTCTGGGACCACGCCTTCAACTGTTCCGCGTCTCGGCACAGGGTCTGCCCAAGTTGAACGAGAGTGTTCGTGAAGCTGTGCGGGTTGAAGCAAGGCAGCCCCGCGGTCTGGAAGGCGCCCTGGGAGATCCTGCGGCTCGGCGACGCCGTGCTCCAGTGCCTGCGCGCCAGGCCCACGGCTTCAAACTGCCTGGACTCGCCCGGTTCAACAAGCGTCACGGGCAACAACGGATGGTCGTTGCCCCACAGCTTCTCCCGCCGCAGATAGTTGACCCCGGCGTCGAAGACCTGCCTCGCCCCGCCGCCGACGGGGAAGAAGTAGGTCGTGAAGCTCTTGCTGAACGTCGTGTCGACCTCGCGCGCATCACGAAGACGCTGCCGGCGCCAGATCCATATGCTTCAGCTTCATCGACGCCAGGGCGCTGTACGACACCGAGCGGCACTTGCTTTTCGTGGCCTGCACTCGCGCGCAGGACCAACTGTCGTTGACCGCTGTCGCGCCCGCTTCCGAATTCTTGGACGACTTCGCGGGCGGCGATCGGGCCCGGTCGGCGTAGAGGATCAGGACAGGGCGCGCAACACCCCAGCCGGATCGCGTTCGATCAGGTTCAGCAGCACCAGCGCCGGGCTCTGGGGGTTGCGGTCGCCACGCTCCCAGTGCCGCAATGTCGCCACCGACACGCCAAAGCGAGCAGCGAACTGCGCCTGTGTGAATCCCAGGCGGCCATGCACGGCGGCCATGTCCACGGCCACAGGGCGCCATACCTTCACGCCGGCCTGGGTGCCCTTGGCGTGGCCGATGGCCTCGGTCAGGCCCTGCTTGATGCTCTCGAATGCCTTGCCCATCACATCACCTTTCAAGGCAGATTTGCACCAGCACGTCCACCAGGCCGGCCAGCGCGTTGCGCTCGGCCTTGCTCAGGTTGGCGCGCTCGCTCTTGGCAAACATCGTCAACAGATACCGCGGCATCGCCTCGCTGTGGAAGTAGCAGATCTCCCGCACGCCGCCGCTTTTGCCACGGCCATCGCGCGGCCAGCGCATCGTGCGCACACCGCCGGTGCCTTCAATCGGACGCCTTGGCGCCTTGGCGAGCGCGTTCTGCACGCTGACGAGCATGGCGCGAGTGGCCGAACCGACGTGTCATTTGCAGCGCGGGATGGTACGAATGGGGGCGTCGAACTCCCCGCCTGGAAACCCATGGTCGGCACCGTTCGCTGAGGCTGCATCCGTGGCGAAGTCGCGTTGCGGCGGTCGACGGCAGCGGTGCGCGATACCGGCTTTGGCGGCCAGCTCCTCGCGCGCCAGCCAGTCGATGAACTTTGCCCGGGGATGCACGCCGGTGCGCGCGCCGCCAAGCTTCAGCGGGGTGGGGTACTTGGCCGGGTCCATCGAGCGGCGGTTGGCCAAGGTCATCTGGGTCATACCCAGGGTCTCTGACAGCGTGGCGTCGGTCAGATACGGCTCGTTCGGGAAGTATTTGTCCAGGCCCGCGCGGATCGACGCGAAGGCGCGGTCCGCTGCGCTCATCGCCGGAGCGCCCTAGGGTGCGCCAGTGCCGTCCGTCGGCGGTACCTTCGGGGTCGGTGCGGTGTCGTGGGTCATGGCAAGGGGTGGGCTGAATGGGATGCGCTCAGTCTGAACATCGGATCAGGCCTTGGACCCTCACCCTTAATCCAAGAGGCGCACTCGTTTCAGCTGGCGTTTCGAACCGTGCGGCCGAAGTTCAGCGGGCCGACGGCCTGACAATGACGGCGTCGCCGCGCCCATGCACCCTGCACAGGGCGCTCATCCGCCCATGACCAGTGCCCCCGCCTCGCGTCGAGCAGTAAACAATCTGCCCGCACATGTCGGCCACGACGCCGCTGGCGTTGTCAACAGCGCTCGATTTGCGCTCGCCAGACGGCGGTGTCACCCTCGGTGATGGGCCAGCCGACCCGGTGCAGGTGGTCGTTGCCGCCAGGGCGCGACAGCGGCATTCGCTCGTTCGCCCTGGCGCTGCTGCGGCATTACGGCGGGCCGTGGGCCTCGATTTCGGTGATGCGGCTGTAGCCGGCCAACGCGGCATGGACCAGCACGCGGACTGCGCTGGTCGTGATGGCCGGAAAGCTGAACTTGCGCCAGACCTTGTTGTTGCCGCTGACGCTGCCACCGGGGACGGTCGACCAGGCCGTCCCATTCCAGGTCTGGACCTCGAAGGTGGTGATGCCGTACCGCGTGAACGTCAGCGATTCGGTGGGCTCCTGCGGCGATGCATAGCCGTCCTGGACCGTGAAGACATTGATTTCGGTGATGGTCTTGCCGGCACTGAAGTTGACCTGCATGCTGTCCGGCCAGCTGCCGGAGGTGGCGTCGTTCCAGCCGCCGCCGGCACCCCAGGCAGCGCCGCGCCGGTCGCCGTTGTTGACACCGGCCGGCGGATAGGCGGCGCTGTAGCTGCTCGACGCGGCGGCCACGCCGCCTGCGGACAGCGCCGCATGGTTGACCGAAGCCGGCGTCGAGCTGGTCGCCGAGTAGGCCTCGAGCTCGGTGACGCGGCTGTAGCTGCCCCGCGCATCGAGTACCAGCACCCGCAGCCGGCTGGTAGACACCGGCGCGAAGCTGAAGCGACGCCAGACCCGGTTGTTGCCGGTGACGCTGCCGCCCGGCACCGTCTGCCATGCCGAGCCGGTCCAGTACTGGACCTCGAAGCTCGTCAATCCGTACAGCGAGAAGGTCTGGGCCTCGGTGGGCTCGACAGGGCTGGCGTAATTGTCCTGCACGCTGAAGACGTTGACTTCGGCAACGCTCTGGACGCTGCCCATGTCGAGTTGCAGCCAATCCGGCCAGCTGTTCCCTGTGAGATCGTTCCAGCCGCCACCGGATCCCCAGCGCAAGCCCTTGCGGTCGCCATCGTTGGCGCCGCTCGGCGGGTACGCCGCGCCATGGGTGCTCGACGCCGTCATCACGCCGCCGTTGGCCGGCAGCGCCAGGTTGGCGCGCGCCTGCGGCGGCGGCACCACGGGCGCTTGCACCGGGGATGCCGCCGCCAGTGCGGCCGCAGCGTCGACGATGCCGGCGCCGCACAGTGCCAGCGTGCAATCTGCGCCGGTGCCGGTGGGGAAGGTGCGCGCGCTCGATTTCAGCGCCGTCAGCACCTGCGCCGGTGTCAGCGCCGGGTTCAGCGACAGCATCAGCGAGACCACGCCAGCGACGTGCGGTGTGGCCATGCTGGTGCCCGAGTACGAGGCGTAGCTGGGCGACACCGGCACGGTGCTGCCGGTATTCAGCGTCGACAGGATCGACGCCCCGGGCGCCGAGAGTGTGAGCCTGGTGCCGTGGTTGCTGAAGCCCGCGCGCGCGCCACTGCGCGTCGTCGCGCCGACCACGACCACGCCGCTGCAGTTGGCCGGCGACGCGTTGGCAGCGTCGATGTTGCTGTTGCCCGCCGCCACGACGACCACGGCACCGCGAGCGATGACGTCGTTGATGGCGTTCTGGTAGGTCGTGCCGCAGCTGCCACTGCCGCCAAGGCTGAGGTTCAATACCCGGGACGGCGTCGCGTTGACCGCAGCGCCGGCCACCGCGATGCCGGCCGACCAGCGCATCGCGTCGGCGATGTCGGACGTGTAGCCGCCGCAGCGGCCGAGCACGCGCACCGGCTGGATCCCCGATGTCCAGTTGACGCCCGCCACCCCGCTGCCGTTGTTGCTGGCCGCGCCGATCGTTCCGGCGACGTGGGTGCCGTGCCACGAACTTGTGTTGCCGTTGCAGCCGTGGTCGCCCGGGTCGCTGGGGTCGGCGTCGCGCCCGTCGCCGTCCTGCGCGGTGGTGGTGTTGGCGATGAAGTCCCAGCCGGCCACGGTGCGTCCGGCCAGGTCGGGATGGGCCACCAGGCCGGTGTCGAGCACGGCGACCGTGATGTTGCTGCTGCCGACCGTGCGGTCCCAAGCCGCGGGCAAGTTGATGCCGCCGAGGGCTTCGAAGTAGTGCCACTGCTGGGCGTACGCGGTGTCGTTCGGCACACGCAGCGGCACCATTCGCAGGTCGGGCTCGGCGTAAAGCACATCCGGGTCCTGGGCGAGTTGGCGCGCCAGCGCGGCGACATCGGCGCGGGTCAGCATCCGCGACAGCTGCAGCACCTGGGCGTTGCCCGACATGCCGCGCAGCCGCTGCAGCGAAACGCCGAGCCGGCTGCCGAGTTGGCCGACGCGCGCAGCCGGACTGTCTGTGGTGACGCCGGCCTCGCGGTCGCGCAGGCGGACGATCAGCCGGTCGGTCGAATCGACGATCGCCAGCGCCTGTGGCGTCGCAGCGCTGGCCAGACCGCCAGCGTTTGCCGGTGCACCGTGCAGGCATGCAGCGGCAAGCACCGCAAAAACCGGGGCGATCCGGCGCGAGGCATGAGTCATTGGGGGTTCCTTGGTTGCGCGCCCCTGGGACGGGACGCCTGGCAAGGCCGAAATTGTTCGCGCGCCGGCGCAGCCCGCTCGTTTGCGAAGTCTGCAGAAGCGATGTCAATTCCGCCGACCGTTATGGCCGACAAGGGTTGACTTCTCGGATGCCCATGGCGGTGAGCAGCGGCATCTGCCGCTTTTTCAAGAGGCCGCGGCCATTCGTTGTTGCAACTTGTTGCTGGCCTTACCGACCGCGTTGGAACCTGGACGTCCGGCACGCATCGGTGGATTGCAATTCGGCGCCTGTTTCACGCCAGCTTCTTGCCCGGCAGCGCCCACGCGCCGCGCACGCCCACAGTCGAAATCAGCCCGCCGCCAAGAACCCCAGGTCGCGCAGGCTGTAGTTCGCCAGGTTGGGCATCACGGTGCTCAACTCGATATCACTGACACCGAACCAGCGGCCCAGGGTGGCGCCGAACTGGTCGACCGACATCGACGGCAGCAGGCGGCCCTGGCCCACGTCGTCGGGCCCGTTGTTGGCGATGACCGGTGGCGTGCCGTAGAACGCATTGCCGCGCACCGCGCCGCCCAGCACAAAATGCATGCTGCCCCAGCCGTGGTCGGAGCCGTCGCCGTCGCTGGTGAGCGTGCGGCCGAAGTCCGAGGCTGTGAAGGTCGTGACCTGGTCTGCCACGCCGAGCTCTTCCATCGCCGCCTGGAAAGCCGCCAGCGCCGGGCCCACCTGGCCCATCAGCACCGGGTGGTCTTCGACCAGTCCGTCATGGGTGTCGAAGCCGCCGAGCGAGACGAAGAAGACCTGACGTTTCGCGCCCAGGTTGCTGCGCGCCGCGATCATCCGGGCCACCATGCCCAAGTGCCCCGCCAGGCTGTTGCCGGCGGGCAGGGCGGTGGCCAGCGGCGTGCTGCCCGCCAGCGCGCTGCGCAACTGCGTGTCGGCTTCGATGGATCGCTTCATGATGCGGGCATGCTCGCTCTCGAAGAGATGCGTGCGCGGCGCGGTCACCAGGCTGCGCAAGGCGTCCGAGCAGGCGCTGCTGCCGAACAGCGGGGCTTGCAGCGCCGACAAGGGCACCGAGCCGTTGGATGTGACTTGGTACTGCACGGCGGACTGGCCCGACAGGAAGACCGCATTGCCGGCCGCGCTGACGCTGGTGAAGGTGGCATTGCCGTTGGCAGCGGCGAACAAGTCGCCCATGCGCCCGCCCCAGCCCGACCGCGAACCTTCGGGCGAAGAGGACTGCCACACCGATTGCTGGTCGTTGTGCGAGAACAATTTGGGCGGCAGCGGCACGCTCTTGGTCGCGTACTGCGCCTTCGTCGTCGGCTGCACCAGCGTGCCGATGTTCAGCAATACGCCCATGCGGCCGCTGTTGAACAGCGGCACCAGGCCTGACAGTTCCGGCGCCAGCGCGTACTGCCGCCCGCCAGCCAAGGGCACGGTGGGGTCGAGCACGGTGCCCGCCAAGCTGTCACGCGCCAGGCCCACCAAGGGGCGCTGCGCCAGATAGAGCGCGTGGCTGACACTGTCGTACGGTGCGACCGTGTTGGCGTAGTCGTTGCCGCCGTAGAGAAAGACGCATACCAGCGCCTTGTAGCCCGTGGCATTCGCAGCCGCGGCTTCGCCCAGTGCGGCCAGGTTGAATGCGAACGGGGCGGCCACGCCGCTGGCCGACAGGGCCGCGGCGCGCTTGATGAACTCGCGGCGCGAGGCATGGTTGGAGGCATCGGTGGTCATGGCGTCGCCTTCACTTCAGCGTCAGGTATTCGGGGCTGGCCATCACCAGCAGCAAGGCCGCCTTCAAGCGGTTGGTGCTGCCGTTGGCGGTGGCCGTTGAAATGCTCGTCAGCGCCGCCTGCAGGGCCGTCAGGGTGGGCGCTGAAAGTTGCCCTGCCGCCAGCAGCAGGTTCAACTCGGTCAACAGTGCGGCCGCGTCGGCCGCCAATGGCTGCAGGCCGGCGTAGCTGACGGTCGTGCCGTTGAAGGCGGCGTTGCCGATCACCGCCTGCATGAAGTTCACGTAGCCGGCCACCGATGATTCGGTGGTGATCTGGAACTCCGGCACCGTGCGCGCGCCGATGCCGCTGTTCGGCGGCACGTAGCCGGGTCGGAAGAAGTTGAAGACCGAGGGCGAGCGCAGCGGGCTCTGGCCCAGGCGCGTGGCGGGGTCGCTCAGGTCGCCCAAGCGCCAGGTGTCGGTGGCGTCGGCGATGCCGAAAGTGCGGGCCCACTGCACAAAACGCAGCATGGGTTCGCGCAGCTTGCCAAAGGCCGGGTCGCTCAGGCCGGCGTCGCCCCGCGCCTCGGGGTCCAGCAGCACCGCGCGCAGCACGGCGCGCAGGTCGCCGCGAACGCCGGCACCGTTGTTGGCAAAGGCCGCCGACACGCGCGCCACGTAGGCCGGCGTCGGGTCGCTCGTGACCAGGCGCTGGATGAGCTGGCGGCCGATGAAGGGCCCGACGTTGGGATGCATGAAGAGCGTGTCCAGCGCCAGTCGAAGGCTGTTTGCGCCGTCGGTGCCGGCGGGTATCACCGTGCTCAGGAAGCTCTTGGTACCGGTCTCGTGGCGGGACGCGATCTGCACCATGGGCGCGATGCTGCGGTCGGGCGTGTCGGCCGTGCCGCGGCCCGTGTCGATGTTCCAGCCCGTGAAGACGCGCGCCAACTGGCTGACATCGTCCAGCACATAGGTGTCTTGCGTGCGGCCGCTGGCGTCTCGCAGCGGCGTGCCGTCGGCCTTCAGCATGACTAGGCCGATGGTGAAGAGCTGCATCACCTCGCGGGCGTAGTTCTCGTCAGGCAGGCTGTTGGTCGCCGGGTTGGCTTTCACACTGCCCTTGAAGGTGAGGTAGCCCCCCATCGCGACGCTGGTGGACACCTGCTCCAGCAGGGTGCGGAAGTTGCCGAAGGCGTTGGCCTCAAGAATGTCGACGAAGGCCGCGGCAGCGAACTGCCGGAAGGGCGTGCGCGCGATGCCGACGGGCGAGATCACGAAGATCTCGGACAAAGCCAGCGTCACGCGCTGGCGCAGCGGGTCCGGGCTGCTCAGCAATTTGCGCCACATCATGTGGTCGGCACCCGCGATGCTGGTCTTGTAGCTCAGGGCGTCGTAACCCTTGCTGCGCAGCCATTCGACGTGGCTGCTGCTGCGCGGCTGGGCCATCGCGTCGTCCAGCCAGACCGAAGAACCCACGGCCTGCACTTGCGTCGTCTCGGCCGCCTTGGCCGACAGCGAGGCCTGGGCCAGGAATCGGGCCGCCTGGGCACGCGTCGGCGCGGCGGCCGGTCCGCCACCCGCCGCCGGAGCAGCCTCCCCGCCGCCACCGCCACCGCCGCAGGCGGGCAGCGCCAGCGACACCATCAAGGCGCTGGCCGAGGCGAGGCCGGGCACCGGGTTCACCTCGGCTGTGGGCGCCGCGGCGTCCGCGGAGTCGATCGTCATTGGCCGGTCCCTCTTCAATCTGGCGCATCCTGGTCCTCAGTGTCGGCGGCGGAGGGGCCGACCAAAGTGACTGCCAGGTAAAGAAGGGTGACGCTGGGGTGTTGCGGCGTGATCAGTTCACTGTTCGTCGCGTTCAGACGTCGGCCAGCGTGAAAGGCAGCTTGCGCAGCCGCTTGCCGGTGGCATGGTGGATCGCATTGCCGATGGCCGCCGCGGTGCCGACGATGCCCAGTTCACCGATGCCCTTGACCCCCAGCGGGTTCACGAAGTCGTCCTGCTCGTCGAGCATCGAGACCTTGACTTCGCCGACGTCGGCATTTACCGGCACCAGGTACTCGGCCATGTCGGTGTTCAGGAAGCGCGCGCGCTTGGTATCGGTGAGCGTGTGTTCGTGCAAGGCAGAGCCGATGCCCCAGATCATGCCGCCCATCAACTGGCTGTGCGCCGTCTTGCGGTTCAGGATCTTGCCGGCGGCGAAACTGCCGTGCAGGCGCGGCACGCGGATCTCGTGCGTCCAGCGGTTGATGCGCACTTCGACGAACTGGGCGCCGAAGGCGAACATGGCATGCGTCTCGGTGACCGGCCCCAACACCCCGTAACCACCCATGTAAGTCATCTTCAACGCCTGGTCGCTCAGTTCGGGATGGGCATAGTCGCCCTGGGCCGTGGCCTGGCCCCGCGGCGTGGCCTTGAGCGCATCCAGCAGCGCCATGCGCTTGCCATCGGCGCTGATGAGCATGCCGTTATCGAGGCGCACGCGCGCGGCATCGGTACCCGCCAGCGGGTTGTCCTTCTGCGCTGCCACCATGCGCGCCACCTCCGCGCCCAATTGCAGGCAGGCCACATGCACCGCCGAGCCGGCACTGGCCGAGGTCACCGAGCCACCAGAGATCGGCGCCAAAGGCAGGTTCGAGTTGCCCATCACGACCTCGACCGACTCTACCGGCAGGCCGAGCCGCGCCGCCGCGATCTGGCCCATGATGGTGTAGGCGCCGGTGCCCACATCGTGTGCCGCCAGCTCGACGCGGGCAGTGCCATTGCCATACATCTTCACCCGCGCCGACGACGGCGCGACCGCGGTTGGATAAGTCGAAGTGGCGCAGCCATAACCCACCAGCCAGTCGCCGTCGACCATCGACCGCGGCGCAGGGGTGCGCTGCTTCCAGCCGAAGCTCTTGGCGGCATCGTCGTAGCAGGCCATCAAGGACCGCGACGAGAAGGGCACGCCCTTGACGGGATGGGTTCGGGTGTCGTTGACCCGGCGCAACTCGACCGGGTCCATCGCCAGCGCAATGGCCAGTTCGTCCATCGCCGATTCGAGCGCGAAGAAGGTCGGCATCTCGTTGGGCGCGCGCATGAAGCCGCCCGTGTTGGTGTCCGAGCGGGCGAGGCGCTGCTCGGTGTGGATGTTCGGGCAGGCGTACATCGAGCGCGTCATGTGCGTGCCGGGGTTGACCACGTCGTCGAAGCGCGAGGTCTGCGCGATCTCGATGTGCTCGAAGGCCGTCAGGCGGCCATCGCGGCTGGCGGCCAGGCGCATCTTCTGCACCGTCTCGGGCCTGAAGGTGGCCACCGTGTACATCTCGCGCCGCGTCACCATCAGCCGCACCGGGGCGCCGACGCCGCGGGCCGCGGCGATCGTCAGCAGCGCATACGGCGGCAGGCCGGCCTTCGAGCCGAAGGCGCCGCCCACGAAGGGCGAAATCACCTCGACCGCGGTCGGCGCCAGGCCGAAGGCCGCCACCACGCCGGCCTGCGCCGTGGTCACCGACTGCGAGGGCATCCACAAGCTCATGCGGTCGCCTTGCCACTGTGCAGTGGCCGCGAACAGCTCCATCGGGTTGTGGTGTTCGAAGGGCGTGATGTAGCTCTGGTCGACCACGGCTGCGGCGCCGCGCAGCCCGGCCTGCAGGTCGCCCTTGTCGACGAGCATGCCCTCGCCCTTGACCAACTCCGACTTCTCGGGCTCCATGTGGATGCGAGCCGCGGACGGCGAGATCGTGGCCTTGACCAAGGCTGCACCGCGGCGCGCGGCGGCGGCGTTGGCGGCCACCACATAGGCGATCGGCTGGCCGGCATAACGGATCTCGGGACCCTTCATCGGCGTGAAGCTGGCGATGGCGGGCCCGCCGGAGTAGAAGGACTTGGGCGAATTGAACTTGGGCAGCGTCTCGTGGGTGTAGACGGCGATCACGCCCGGTTCGGCCTGGGCCGCGGCGATGTCCATCGCGGTGATGCGGCCGGTGGCCACGCCGGAGACAGCCAGCGCGCCGTGCAGCATGCCCGCCGGCATGAAATCGGCGGCATAGCGGGTCTGGCCGCTGACCTTGTGCGGGGCTTCGTAGCGGGTGACGGGGGTGTCGAGGGTTTGGGCCATGTCGTTTGCTCGCTGAATGTGCTCGTTGACTGTGCTCGCCAGGTAGGCCCATTGAGTCAGCGCTTCGGCAAGCCGAAGTCGGGTGGGGCGGCTGCGGCGGACGGGTTCAGCGCCCGCTGGTGGGCGGTCATCAAGGCGCCGGCCACCACGTCGGCGCCCAGCGCGATCTTGTAGGCCGAGCCTTCCAGCGGCTTCGCATCTTGGAACGCGATGCGGCCGGCTTCGCGCGCGGCGGCTTCGCTGAAGGGCTTGCGCCGCAGGGCGGCTTCGGCGGCGCTGGCACACCAGGGCTTGGAGGCGACACCACCGAGCGCAATGCGCACGTCGGCGACCTCGTTGCCCGACAGCTGGATGCCGACCGCAGCGGAGACGGCGGCGAAGGCATAGCTCTGCCGGTCGCGCGCCTTCAGGTAATGCGACGCCTTCATGGCGCGGCTGATGGGCACGTCGATGTGGGTAATGATCTCGCCGGGCTGCAGCGTGGTCTCCAGATCCGGGCGGTCCGCAGGCAGACGGTGCAGGTCGGCGAAGGCGATGCGGCGCGTGCCCTTGACCGAACTGGCGCTGACCACCGCGTCGAATGCGATCAGCGCCTGCGCCCAATCGCCCGGGTACATCGCCACGCATTGCGTCGACCCGCCCAGGATGGCATGCAGGTGCGTGTTGCCGCCGTCCAGCGCTGCGCAGCCGCTGCCGGGCTGGCGCTTGTTGCAGGCAAAAGTCGTGTCGCGAAAATAGGGGCAGCGGGTGCGCTGCAGCACGTTGCCGCCCAGGCGGGCGACATGCCGCAGTTGGGGCGAAGCGGCCTTCCACAACGATTCAGTCAACGCCGGGCAGGCCGCGCGCAATGCCGGGTCGTCAGCGACGTCTTCCATGCGTGCCAATGCGCCGAAGCGGATGCGATCGGCGCCGACCTGGTGGCCCTGCAGTTCGGCGATGCCGGTGATGTCGACCAACCCGGTGGGTGCCACCACATCCAATTTCAGCAGATCGACCATCGTCGTGCCACCGGCCAACACCTGCCAGTCGGGGTGGTGTGCCAGCAGCCGGGCGGCGTCGAGCAGCGTGGTGGGTCGTTGGTAGGCGAAGTTCCTCATGGTGGGTCCTTTGCCTTCAGGCCTTGCGGCCGTCGCGCACCGCTTCGACAGCGGCGACGATATTGGGATAAGCCGCGCAGCGGCACAGGTTGCCGCTCATGTATTCGCGGATCTCGTCGGCGCTGCCGGCGTGCCCTTCGTCGATGCAGGCCACGGCCGAAAGGATCTGCCCTGGCGTGCAATAGCCGCATTGAAATGCGTCTTTCTCGGCGAAAGCGCGCTGCATGGGGTGCGGCGTGCCGTCGGATGCGGCCAAGCCCTCGATGGTGGTGATCTTCGCGCCGTCCGAAGCCACCGCCAGCACCAGGCAAGAATTGACGCGGCGCCCGTCCAGCAGCACGGTGCAGGCACCGCATTGGCCGTGGTTGCAGCCGATCTTGGTGCCCGTCATGCCGAGCTGGTCGCGCAAGGCTTCCACCAGCGTGGTGCGTGGCTCGACGGCCAGCGTGCGGCGCTGGCCGTTGATGTTCAGGTGCACGGTGGACAGCGCGTCTGCCTCACCTCCGACCCGTGCGCCAGCCGGCGAAGGCTCGGCCTTCGCCTGCGCCGCGGCTGGACTCAGAAGTCCGATCGACACCGTGCCCGCCGCGCTGCTGCGCAGAAAGCTGCGGCGCGCCGTGCTGGGCGCCGCAGTCTGGGGTTTCGAGGGCTTCGGCATGTTTCAACTCCTGTTCAGGCTTCGCGAGAGGCACGTGGGTTTTCAGTTCCCGACGGAACCTAAGGGCGTGCGCGTGCGCGGTCTGTGTATTCGCGCACAGCGAAACAGTCTGTCATCGCACAGACCACAGGTCTGAGCGGGCGTGACGATCGGCCGGGTGAACAATCTCGGGTTCGACATGGCTCGGATGTGCCTCGGGGCAGACGGCAAGACGGGTCTGATCCGACAGGATGCGGCCGAGGCAGGCACATGAGCAAGGCCCGGACGCCAACGCTGCAGCAGCCTGTCGATGCCCTTCAGGCCTACAAGGCGAAACGCAATTTCGCCCGCACGCCCGAGCCGCAGCACGCGGACGCCATCGACACATCGGGCCACGGGCCTTTGGCTTTCGTGGTCCAGAAGCATTGGGCCAGCAGTCTGCATTACGACTTCAGGTTGCAACTGGACGGCACGATGAAAAGCTGGGCGGTGCCCAAGGGCCCGAGCCTGGACCCCAAGGTCAAGCGCATGGCCGTGCAGGTCGAGGACCATCCCATCGCGTATGCCGGCTTCGAAGGAACCATTCCTGCCAAGCAATACGGTGCCGGCAAGGTGATCATTTGGGACGCCGGCACCTGGACGCCGCTGAACGATGCGCAGCAGGCCTGGCGCGACGGCCACCTGAAGTTCGAATTGCAGGGCCACAAGCTCGGTGGCAAATGGGCGCTGGTGCGCATGAAGGGCAAAGCTGAGAAGCAGTTGCCCTGGCTGCTGATCAAGGAAAAGGACGCATGGGCCCGCGCGGCGGCTGACTTCAGTGTGGTCGACGAGCGGCCGGACAGCGTGAAGACATTGGGGCTGCCGCGCGCCGCGGTTGACGCTGCGACGCCATCGGCAGCCAGGGCGTCCGTGGCTTCCGTGGCGTCCGTGGCGTCCGTGGGCGTGGCGGCAGCACTGCCAGACAGCCTGTCACCGCAATTGGCCACCTTGGCCGCGGGACCACCCCCGCGGGCCGGGGACTGGGTCTTCGAGATCAAGTTCGACGGTTACAGGATGCTGGTGCGCGTGGAGCAAGGCAAGGCCCGGCTCTTCACCCGCAACGGCCACGACTGGACAGCCAGGCTTCGGCCCTTGCAGCAGGCCATCGAAGGGCTGAATTGGCCGTCCGGCTGGTTCGACGGTGAGATCGTCGTGCCCAACGAGGACGGCATTCCCGACTTCGGCGCGCTGCAGCTTTCATTCGATACGGGCAAAGCGGAGGAGCTTGTGTTGTATTTGTTCGATTTGCCCTATTTCAATGGTCACGACTTGCGCGAACTGCCTCTGGAACGCCGACGTGCAATGCTGAAAGAACTGTTGTCGAATGCGCCATCGGACCGTGTTCGGTTCAGTCAGGCTTTCGACGGTGCATTCGACGGCATCGTCGCCTCGGCTTGCAAACTCGGCCTGGAAGGCATCATCGCCAAGCGGCGCGGTTCGCGTTATCAGTCTTCGCGCAGCACGGACTGGATCAAGCTGAAGTGCGGTCTGCGCCAGGAGTTCGTCATCGGCGGCTACACCGATCCGCAAGGCACACGCACTGGCTTTGGCTCGCTGCTGCTGGGCGTGCACGACGGCGCTGGCGCACTGCATTACGCCGGCAACGTCGGCAGCGGGTTCAGCCAACGGCAATTGGCCGATGTGAAGAAGGCGCTGGTCGCTCAGGCTCGAACGAAGAGTCCGTTTGTCGACCGCGCCCAGATCGAAGGCAAGCCGCGCTGGGTCGCACCCACCTTGGTCGCCGAGGTCTCGTTCGGCGCATGGACACGCGCTGCCCACATCCGTCATACCGTGTTTCGGGGGCTGCGCACCGACAAGGACGCCGGCACCATCGTTCGCGAGCGGGCGCGGCGTGTCAACGCCGCAAAGTCCGTGTCTGCCGCCGGCCCACCATCGAAGCAAACCAGGCTCCGCCAACCGACGGTCACGAACCCGCAACGGGTGATCGACGGCCGCACCGGCACCACAAAGCTCGACCTGGTGCGCTACTACGGCGTCGTCGGCGAATTGATGATGAAGCACCTGAAGGGTCGCCCGGTGTCGTTGGTGCGCGCGCCCGACGGCGTCGACGGCCAGCTCTTCTTCCAGAAGCATGCCGAAACCGAGAAGCTGCCCGGCATCCGCCAGCTCGACCCGGCACTGGACAGCGGCCATCCGCCGATGCTGGAGATCGGCAGCGCCCCAGGCCTGATGTCTGCGGCGCAATGGAACGTCATCGAGGCCCACACGCACAACGCGCGCAGTGCGTCATTCGATCATCCCGACCGCATGGTGTTCGATCTCGATCCCGGCGATGGTGTCGCCTGGGTCCAGGTGCAGGAAGCGGCGCAACTGATGCACGCTTTCCTGGCGCAACTGGGCCTGCCATCGTTCCTGAAGACCAGTGGCGGCAAGGGCCTGCATGTCGTGGTGCCTGTGCGCAGGGTGCACGACTGGGACACGGTCAAGGGGTTCTCGCAGGCCATCGTGTTGCACATGGCGCAGGCCATTCCGCAGCGCTTCGTGGCCAAGAGCGGCCCCAGGAATCGGGTCGGCAAGATCTTCATCGACTACCTGCGCAACGGCCTGGGCGCCACCACGGTCTGCGCCTGGTCGGCACGGGCCCGGCCGGGGCTGGGCGTCTCGGTGCCCTTGGCGTGGAGCGAACTGCCGTCGCTGCGCGGGGGTGACCACTGGACGGTGGGCACCGTGCACCAACGCCTGGACACCGGCAATACACCCTGGAACGACTACACCAAGGCGGCGCGCAGTCTGACGTCGGCGATGGCGACCCTGGGGTACACATCGGGACCGACCAAGTCATCTGCGGCCCCGCGCGCTCGACGTCCCAGGCCTGCCGCTTGAAGGCTGTGCCAATGTCATTGCGCCTGTCACCACCCAGCTTCGGCGCAGCGCCGATCGAGGAACCCCTATGCCCCGCGTGATCTGGAAAGGCGCCATCACCTTCGGGCTCGTGCATGTGCCCGTGGCTCTGTACCCGGCATCCCAGGACGTCGGCATCGATTTCGACTGGCTCGACAAGCGCTCGATGGACCCGGTGGGCTACAAGCGTGTGAACAAGCGCACGGGCAAGGAAATCCAGAGCGCGGACATCGTCAAGGGCATCAAGCAGGACGACGGCGATTACGTGATCCTGGGCGAAGACGAGATCAAGGCCGCGTACCCCAAGTCGACGCAGACCATCGAGATCGAGTCCTTCGTCAAGGCCAGCGAGATCGAGTTCACGCTGCTCGAGAAGCCCTATTACCTGGAGCCCATCGGCAAGGGCGAAAAGGTCTACGCCCTGCTGCGCGAGTCGATGATGGAAGCCGGTGTCATCGGCATCGCCCGCGTGGTGATGCACACCAGGGAGCATCTCGCTGCGCTGGTACCGAGCGGTGCCGCGCTGGTGCTGAACACGATCCGCTGGGCCAGCGAGATTCGCGCGCTGGATGAACTCAAGTTGCCGGCCACGGGCAAGACGGCCGCGGGGCTGAAACCGGCGGAACTGAAGATGGCCAAGCAGCTCATCAGCGACATGACGGCGCCCTGGGACGGGCAGGCGTATACAGACAGGTTCACTGCGGCCGTGCACGCGCTGGTGAACAAGAAGGTGGCTGCCGGCGAGACCGAGGCCGTCACGGCGCTGGAGCAGGCGCCCTCTGAAGCGGGCACAGGCAACGTCGTTGACCTGACCAAACTGTTGGCCGCCAGTCTTGCCAAGCGCAAGCCCGCCGCGAAAGTGCCATCCAGGAAGCGGGCATGAGCGCTGCGTGAACACCTCGACCTGGCCGGCACCAAGAAGGGCTGCGACCATGGCCAGTGCGGGGCCTGCACCGCGCATGTCCATGACCGACATCGGCACCGGCAGCTGCACGGTCTTCACGCAGGTAGCGGCCGAATTGATGGGCCTGCCGATGGACCGTGAGCACATGCTGCTGGGCGACAGCGATTTCCCCGAGGCGCCGGGTTCCGGCGGATCGTTCAGCGCGGCCAACGCCGCTGCGGGCGTGTTCGACGCCTGCACCCACCTGCGCACCAGCCTGGCACAGCGCCTGGGCGTGGACCCGGCTGTGGCGGTGTTTGCGCGAGGGCGTGTGCGTGCGGGACTATCCCATCACGCTGGACAAGGTAATGGCGGGGCTGGAATGAGGCGTTTGTGATGAAGACATCCCAATGGCCGCGTGGTGCCCGATTCGCCGCGCTCGTGTTCGTTTTCCTGTGGTTCCTGATCGGTGGTCTGGTTCACTTCGTCGCCACCGAAGCCGAAGTCCGGCTCGTGCCGCCGTACATCCCGTGGCCCTATGCCGCCGTATGGGTCAGCGGCGTGTTCGAACTTTTGGGCGCCGTCGGCTTGCTTTTCGCCGCAACGCGCCGGGCAGCAGGCATGGGGCTGTTCGCGCTGACCATCCTCGTCACGCCGGTGCACATCTGGATGTTGCAGCAGCCCGAACTGTTCGATGTGCCTTACTGGCTGCTGGTGCTGCGGCTGCCCGTCCAGGTGGCGCTGCTGGCGCTGATTGCCTGGAGCACGTTTCCCAGCACGGCGCGATAGGCCGGGACGCTGTCCGGACGTCAGCCCCGGCCCTGCGTGCGTCAACAGACAGATCAGCGTTCGTGATGGTCCCAAGCTCGGTTCCACGAACACTTCACCTTGCGGTGGGCCAAGAACCTGGAAGCCAGCGATGAACACGACCCAATCCACCCCGCCTCGCCGCGCCGGCGACGCCGATCCCGTTGACCAGCCCGGATCGTTGCCTGTCGAGCCGGACCAAGGGCTGGTGCCCCCCGACATTCCGGGTGACCCCGCACAGCAACGTGTCGTGCCGCCCGAGGACTGATCGCGCGCCAACGGGTCTGCGACCCGACTCCGGACGCCAGGGTTTCAGTCCGCCTGCAGGGGCGGCGCGGCGGTCTGCAGCGCCACCAGTGGGTGCAGCGGCAAGGCGCCCGACTCGGGCATGATGTACACCAGTCCGCGGCTGCGGCCCAGCAGCGGCGCGACGACGGTGTCGTAGAAGGCTTCGGGGACCACGACACAGCCCGCCGACACCCGCCGGGCGCGCGCGTCATTGGACGACAGCCGCAAGGCGCGATGCTGCCTGGACGCGCCGGGGCGCAATCGATGGATCGCCAGGGCGCTGTCGTAGTCGATCCAGACAATTTGCTCGCCACCGCTGTTGCGGCCCGGCTCCGAGACAAAACGGCCTGCCGGTGTCGTCAGGTCTTCAGGGCGCAGGGATTGGCGCTGTGTGCGCTCCCCAACGCCGACGACGCTGGCATCGCCCAGCGTCTGGCCCAGAAGCGCCGCCGATGTGCCGGCCAAGCGGCCGTTGGCGGTGTAGATCAGGATCGTTGCCGAGCGCTTGTCGACGACGGCAAACGGCAGGCCCTCGTGATCGCCACTGCGGATCACCCAGCGCGCCAGTTGAGCCGCGTCCTGCAGCGCTGCCGCCTCGCCTGCAACCACTGCCGGCCGCGGTTGCGGCGACGCCTGGACCGGCGCATGCCACACGGATGTCGCGAGCAGACATGCCGCTGCCCACTCCAGATTCGAAACCTGCATGCTGTGCCCGACCCCTGCCTGAGCTGCCTCGTTTGGGCAGGTGGCCGGTGGCCGCTGCCGTTTTGCTCAAGAGCGGCCCGCGTCGGGCCGATTGGCAAGGCAAGGCTAGTGGCACGCGACGCAGGGCATCCCTGGAACAGCCAGGCAATGACGCAGCAATTTCGGGCCGGCACAGGCCGGCCGGGACTTCAGTTGCGGTCGGCGCGGGGTGCGCGCTCCGTCATGTTGTTATCTGCCATGCGGGCGTAGGGGGCGGCCGGCTCATAGGTCGGCCGCGTCGGTGTCATCACCGGGTCGGCAGGAACTACCGCGACCGCGACGGGCGCAGGCGTCACGGCCACGACGGTGACGGGTTCTCGAACCATGGGCGCAGCGGCAACGGGTGTCGTCGCAGACGACGACTGCATGGGGCGCTCGTCGCGGTCGGTGGCGCAACCCGCCGCCAGGGCGACGGCGATGAAGGCTCCAGAAAACGAGGCAAGTCTTTTGGCGTTCATGGTCAAATTCCTTAGGCAGGTGCCACGCAGGTGAGCGCGACGGGGCGGACGTGGACCACATCAGTGGCATGAACCTCAGAATGACCCTGTTGCCACCTGCCGTCTGTTCTCCGCCGCACGCTGTCGAGCGAAGTCTCCGTCCTCTCGGACCCCGCACACTCCCCCATCAGTCCACGGCGCGCAGCGCCAGCACGGCGTTGGTGCCCCCGAAAGCGAAGGAATTCGACAACATGGTGCGGCCAGCCGCGCCCACGCGCGCGCCGTCGGCCACGTAGTCCAGATCGCAGTCCGGGTCGGCCACGTCCAGATGCATGGTCGGCAAGGCGACGCCATGCCGCAAGGCGAGCAGCGAGAGCACAAACTCGAGCGCCCCCGCGGCGCCCAGCAGATGACCGTGCAGGGCCTTGGTCGCGCTGATGGGCAACCGGCCGGCGCGAGCGCCGAACACGCGCTTGATGGCCGCGGTCTCGGCCACGTCGTTGGCCTGGGTGCCGGTGCCGTGGGCGTTGATGGCGTCGACTTCATCGGCAGCGATGCAGGCAGCGGCCAGCGCGGCAGACATGGCTGCCGCCTGACCGTCCACGCTCGGCCGCGCGATGTGGCCGGCGTCGGTGGTCAGCCCGTAGCCGAGAAGCTCGCCTTGTATCGAAGCGCCGCGTGCCATTGCACGATCCCAGGATTCCAGCACCACGAAGGCGGCACCCTCAGCGAGCACCATGCCGCTGCGGCTGCGAGAAAACGGCTTGCATGAACGTGCCGGGTCGGCAGCGTCCTCGCTGGCCAGCGTGTGCATGGCTTCCCAGGCCTTCAGCGAGCCCAGCGACAGCGGCGCCTCGGCGCCGCCGGCGATGGCGATGTCCATGATGCCGCTGGCCAGGCGCAGCCAGGCTTCGCCGATGGCCACGCTGGATGACGAGCAGGCGGTGGAGTAGGTCAGGTTGGGGCCGCGCCAGCCGTTCTCGATGCCTATCCAGGCCGCTGGTGCGTTGTGCATGCCCTTCAGGATCATCATCGGCTTGATGCGGTCGGAGTTTTCGCCGTACAGCGTCTGGTAGCCCTCGTCGATGCTCATCGTGCCGGCCATGCCGGTGCCCACGAAGACGCCGGCATGCTCGCGCTCGGCCGCCGACAGGTCGCAGCCGGCGTCGGCCAGCGCCCGCCGGGCCGCCACCACGGCGAACTGACTGACGCGGTCGAGCAGGCGGAATTGCGGCGGCTCGAAGTGCTCGGTGCCGTCAAATTGCACCGTGGCCGCCAGCGGCGCCGCCAGCCTGTGGCCGCCTGCAATGCGCAGCCGATGGATGCCCGAGCGGCCGCTGCGTGCCGCTTCGAAAACGTCCCTGGCGTTGTGTCCCAGCGGCGAGACCAGCCCGATGCCGGTGACCGCCACGCGCCTCATGTGCCGGCCTGCACACCTTGCGCCATGGTGCGTGGCGCTTTTGCCGCACGCTGCCCGGCCACGGCTTGGTCGATGAAGTGGACGACCTCGCCGAAGGTGGACATCTGCACGGCCGCATCGGGCAGCTTCAGACCGAACTCGTCTTCGACGTTGAAGATCAACTCCGCCATGCCGATCGAATCGACGCCGAGGTCGACCAGCCGCGCATCGCGTGTCAATGTGGCGGGGTCCAGCTTGAAGTCCTTTGCCAGCAGGGCCCGGATGCGCATTTCTGTGTCGTCGAAGCTTGCGGATGTCATGGAAATTCTCCTGGAAAAGGTGTGGACAGGGCCTGCCAAGCTGCCGTTTGCGGTCAGCGGTGAAGTCCTAGGCCCAGGGGTGCTGGTTCATTGATGTGATCAGTGACGCGGCTGACCTTGCCGCTCCATAGCGCGCCACGTGTCAGCAGGTTGGGAAAACGCTTCAAGGTGGCCATCAACAGGGTGGCGCCGACAGGCCGCATGGCCAGGTTGGCGAACGCCGCCGCCAGGCGCAGTCGTGGCACGAAGTGGTGCCGCCACTCGGCCGCATGGCGCTGACGGGCTTCGCGCTGCCAGAGGGCTGGTGTGCCGGCGCCGCGAAGTGGTCGAGCGGCCACCAGCCGGGCACACAGCAGCCAGGCCGACTGCATGGCCATGCTCATGCCCTCGCCGATGATCGGATGGGCTTCGCCGGCGGCATTGCCGATGCGGAAGACCTCGTCGTCGACATGCAGTCGCACACCGGGGCGCAAGGGCCCGGACGCCAGCCAGGTGCCGCAACGCTTCGCGCCATCCAGGGCCTCGTCGACACCGCGGCATTCGCGCTTCAACATGTCCTCCACCACCTCGCCCGCGGCGCGGCCCGGCGCCGCCCGGCGCAAGGCATCCAGACGGTCGGCACGGAGGCAGCAGGCCAATGTGACCAGACCGCCATCCGCCAGCACCATGCCGCCATAACCGCCCTCGAAGGCCAGCACCGGCAACACACCGGCGGCGAGCTGGGCGCCCGAGAAATTGGCCTTGAATGCGAGCAGGTCGCTGCCGCTGCGCGCCAGGCGTTGCACCGCACGTTCGTCGGGCAAGGGCTCCCACGATCCATGGGCCAGGATCGCCACAGGCGCCTGCAAGTACCTCAACTGCCCGCCCGCTGCGCGTACCGCGCAATGGTGCCTTCCGTCCACCGCGTCGAGCTTCTGCACCGCCCAAGGCTGCCACACCGTGGCCCCGACGGCCCGCGCGCGGGCCACCAGCAGCGTGTCCAGCGTCTCTCGGCCCATGGCTCGCCCCCACGCGTGCGCGGCATGCGCCGCGGGTGGCAGGTCGGCCCAGACACTCTGTGTGCCCCGCATCAGCGCGACGCGCTTCAACTCGGGCCCCGCCTGGGCTGCAAATTCGCCGCCGATGCCCAGGGCGTCCAGCATGGGCAAGTTGCTTGCAGCGACACATTCGCCACACACCTTGCGACGGGGGAAGTCCTGCTTCTCGATCAAGGCCACCGACCAGCCGGCCTGCGCCAGCAGGATGGCGGCGCTGCTGCCCGCCGGGCCGGCACCGATGATGAGCGCGTCGAAGCTCTTCTGCATCAGCCAGCCCCTGCTCGAAAGTCGGCGGCGCGTGACGCGACGAAACAGTGGCCGAAAAGGCCGGCGGCGTACTCCGACAGGTGCCAGTCGGTTGTCGATGCGGGCCAGAGTGCACGCAATTCGTGGTCGCGAAAGCCGGCATGCACGCTCAGCACGGCGTCTTCTCGCGTTACCGCGTTCGCGCCCAGCGCACCGACCAAGTGGCTGCCTGCCCAGGCCAGCCAGGCGCGACGCGGCTCGCAGGCCACGAAGTGGTCGCTGCAGCGGGCCACCGCTGCCAGCAGCCCAGCCAACTCATCGCTCTTGAAATGGTGCAGAAACAGGTTGGCCACGATGAGATCCCGACGATCTTGCGCCTGCGGTGCCGAATGCTCGGGCAGTGGCCCCGCTTGTGGCCCCGCTTGTGGCCCCGCTTGTGACCCGGCTTGTGGTGCGGCTTGTGGCCCGGCTTTTGACTCGGCAAGTGCCCTGGCCGCCCAGTCCAGCGCGTCGCCGACCTCGGCCGTGGCGGTCCAGCCCGCCTGCGCGTAGTCGGCCACGGTGGCCGCCGTCAACAGAGGCAGGCGATCGAGCAGCGTCAATGTCACCGTCGGCCACTGCGCTTGCAGCGAACGTGCGACGCCCAGCATCAGGCTGCCGTCGCCGGCGCCCAGTTCCAGCACCCGAAGGCCTGCCGGCGACGCGGTGCGGTTCGGCGCCAGCGGCAGCGCCCGCAGCGCGCGCAGCAGCGTCGCACGGGTGCCCATGGCGCGGTGCACGCGCTGCAGATCGCGGCGCGATCGCTGGGCTGTCCGGTCCTCGGCAGCCAGTCCGTCCAGCACCTCGGGCAGCACGACGCGGGGCAGGTTCACGCCCACCGCGTGCGCCATCGTCCGGCTCATCCCTGCACCCGCAGCAAGGCGCCGTGGCAGCTGAAGCCGGCGCCGAAGGACGACAGCCACCACCAGCCATCGGGCGCCGCGTCGGCGATGGCCGCCTGCAGCACGAAGTAGACGAAGGCGCTGGAGAGGTTGCCGTACTCGCGCAGCATCGCGGCGCTGCATCGCAGGTCGGCGGGCTGCAATTCGAAGCGGCGTTCGATTGCCTGCAGCACGTCGCGACCGCCGGCATGCAGGATCCAGGCCGTGATGTCGCCCGGGTGCAGGCCGGCGCGCGTCAGCACGGTCTGCAGCACGCGCAAGGCGTGGTCGGCCGCCAGCACCGGCACGGCGCGCGTCAGCACATTGCGCAGCATGCCCTGGCGGGTCTGGAACATCAGCGCGTCGCGCTGCGCAGGGTCCAGCAGCGAGCTGTGGTCCACCCACTCGATCTGCCGGTTGGCAGAGCCTGACGGCGGTGCGGCCTGCGAAAGCACAGCCGCGCCGGCACCGTCACCGAACAGGCAGGCGCTGATCAACACGCCGGGGTCGTTGTCGAGGTACATGGCCGCGCTGCTGACCTCGACGCACACCGACAGCACATGCTCGCAGGCGCCGCTGGCCAGCAACGCACGCCCCAGCTGCATGTTGGGCAGTGCTGCGGCACAGCCCTGACCCACCAGGTCGAAGGCTTGCACATCGGCGCGCAAACCCAGGCGCTCGGCCACATAGCCCGACAGCCCTGGGCACAGATAGCCGGTGCAGGTGCTGACGACCACGGCGTCGATGTCCTGCACCGCCACGCCGGCGACTTGCAGCGCCTGCACGGCGGCGCTGGTCGCCAGGCCCGGAGCGTGGGCCAGGAAGCGCTGCGCCAATGTGTCGGGGTCGATGCGAAACACCTCATCCAGCGTGTCCACCGCCAGGCGCCTTGCGTCGATGCCGTTGTCGCGCTGAAGCACGGTGCGCGCAATCAGGTGCGACCGTGCGTCCAGGCGGCCGAACCAGTCCGACTGCTCAAACGCCTTCAGACATTCCGCCTTGGTGTAACGCTTCGGCGGCGAGGCCGTGCCGATGCCACGGATGAACATGCCAGCGGCCTGCATCGTGGCGTTGCTCATGCGGGGCGGCGCTCAGCGCTGCCAGTGGTGGGTCGAACTGTGGATGGTCTGCGCATCGTGCATGCTGGCATCCGTTGCGCCGGCCATCGGTGCGCTAACGAACCTACTTGCGACCCCAGCGATCATGCAGGGTCCGAATCCGCGCGCGCAGCGTGGCCTGACATAGCCAAGCCGGCACCTGCAACCTGGCGACGGCGTCCGGCGCTTCCTCTTGTCCTACACGCCGTTGCCACCCTGGCCGACGCGCGCATGCGCCATGGTGGTGCCGCGGTCGACGACGCATTGCCGTAGGCTAAAGGGCGTTTTCAGCTTGATCTTCGGTCAATTGATTCGCACACCTGTTTCGTACACCTGTTTCGTCCACCTGTTC
>JBBSCX010000006.1:0-31040 GCA_038249905.1 Burkholderiales bacterium | reverse complement strand
CGCGCAAGACCCTGGCGCAAGAACTGGCCGACCGCAAGGACCGCGAGGCGTATGCGCAGCGCCAGGTCAACGACCTGTGGCGCACCTTGCCGAAGAAGGCCGAGAAGGAAGCCGCCAGCGAGGCCAAGCGCTTTCCTGAAGAGCCGCAGGAAAACCTGCTGTACTTCATCGAAAAGAACGCGCCGCTGCTCGAACCGTGGCAGCGCGAGATCGTGCGCATCGTGCGCAAGGTGGCGCAGTACTTCTATCCGCAGCGCCAGACGGCTGTCATGAATGAAGGTTGGGCAACGTTTTGGCACCACAAGCTGCTGAACACGATGTACGACGACGGCTACCTGACCGACGGCGTGATGATCGAATGGCTGAAGAGCCACACCAACGTCATCTACCAGCCGCCGGTGGGGCACCGGGCCTACAGCGGCATCAACCCGTATGCGCTGGGTTTTGCGATGTACACCGACATCAAGCGCATCTGCGATAACCCCACCGACGAAGACCGCGAGTGGTTTCCGGGCCTGGCCGGCACGCCCTGGCTGCCGGCGCTGGACCACGCGATGCGCAACTTCAAGGACGAGAGCTTCATCGGCCAGTACCTGAGCCCGAAGCTGATGCGCGACCTGCGCCTGTTCGCGATCCAGGACGACGAGAAGCGCAGCGACCTTGAAGTCGCCGCCATCCACGACGACGCCGGCTATCGCCGCGTGCGCGAGAGCCTGTCACGCCAGTACGACCTGGGCAGCCGTGAACCCAACATCCAGGTCTGGAACGTCAACCTGCGCGGCGACCGCAGCCTGACGCTGCGCCATTTCCAGCACAACGACCGCCCGCTGCACGAAGGCGCGACCGAGGTGCTGAAGCACGTGGCGCGGCTGTGGGGCTTCGGCGTGCAGCTGGAAAGCGCCAACGGCAAGGGCGACGTCACCAAGCGCTGGAGCGTGCCGGGGCCGGGTTGAGGCTGAGGCTGCGGCTGCGACAAGATCGACAAGGGGCCTCGCGGCCCTTTTTCGTGACCGCCGCTCGGGCTGGTTCCCGCCTTTTCCCCCAGCGTCAGGCCGTGAAGATCTTGCCCGGGTTCATGATGTTCCCCGGGTCCAGCGCCCGCTTGATCATCCGCATCATCTCCACCGCCCCGGCCCCGGCCTCCTGCACCAGAAAGTCCATCTTGTGCAGGCCCACGCCGTGTTCGCCGGTGCAGGTGCCTTGCATGGCAATCGCGCGGCCCACCATCGCCGCCGATAGGTGTTCGGCAGTCTCGCGTTCGACCGCGCTGTCGGGGTCGATCAGGTAGCCGAGGTGGAAGTTGCCGTCGCCGACATGGCCGACGATGAAGTAGGGCAGCCCGGCCGCGTCGGCCTCGGCTTTGCTGATGTCGATGATCTCGGCCAGGCGCGAAATCGGCACGCAGGTGTCGGTGGTCACGCAGCGGCAACCCGGCTTCATCTGCAATGCTGCGAAGTAGGCGTGGTGCCGCGCCGTCCACAATTTGGTGCGTTCCTCAGGCGTGCTCGCCCACTGGAAGTCTTCGCCGCCGAAGTCCCGCGCGATGTCCTGCACCGTGGCCGCCTGCTCGGCCACGCCCGCGGTGCTGCCATGGAACTCCATCAGCAGCATCGGTGCTTCGCGCAGGCTCAGCCGGTCGTGGCGGTTGACGGCGCGCACGGTGTGCTCGTCCAGCAGTTCGCAGCGCGCGATCGGCACGCCCATCTGGATGACCTGGATGGTGGCGCGCACGGCGGCGTCGATGCTCGGAAAGTGGCAGATCGCGGCGCTGACGGCCTCGGGCAGCGGATGCAGCTTCAGCGTGATCTCGGTCATCACGCCCAGCGTACCTTCGCTGCCGACGAACAGGCGCGTCAGGTCGTAGCCGGCCGATGACTTCTTCGCGCGCGTGCCGGTGCGAATGATTTCTCCGCTGGCCGTCACCACCGTCAGCCCCAGCACGTTCTCGCGCATGGTGCCGTAGCGCACGGCGTTGGTGCCGCTGGCGCGTGTGGCCGCCATACCGCCGAGCGTGGCGTTGGCGCCCGGGTCGATGGGGAAGAACAGGCCCGTGTCGCGCAATTCGCGGTTCAGCTGTTCGCGCGTCACGCCGGCCTGCACGGTGACGGTCAGGTCCTCGGGGTGCAGTGCGACGACGGCATTCATGCGCGACAGGTCGATGCTGATGCCGCCCTGCACCGCCAGCAGATGCCCTTCCAGCGACGAACCGATGCCGAAGGGGATCACCGGCACGCCGTTTGCCACGGCCTGTGCCACGGCGAAGGCCACGTCACCGGTGCTCTCGGCAAACACCACCAGCTCCGGTGGCGTCACCGGGAACGGGCTCTCGTCGCGGCCGTGCTGTTCACGCACTGCGGCGGCGCTGGAACAGCGATCGCCGAAGTGCTGACGCAGTGCACTCAGCATGGCCGGTGGTACGGGGCGTTGCAGGGCAGGGTGGCGGTCGGGTGCGTTCATGGCGATGTTTCCAGACGCTGCAGCCTCCTCCCGGGCCCGGGAGGGATCTGAGGTCGTTTCCGAAGGTAAATCGTCGCCCAGGTGGCGTCAGTTTCGAGTCAGACTTGTGTCAGTAGTGATGTCACCGCTGGGAGGTTCCAAATGCAGGCCCAACCCATCATCGCCGATCGCGGCGAGTTCATCGATGCGCTGACCCTGCTGCAGCGCGGCCGGGTGCTGGTGCGGGGCGCCGACCCCGCCAGCAACTGCGTGCTCGATGGCGGGCCGGTGTACACCGCGCACAGGCCGCTGCTGGACTATGCGCTGGTCGAGGAGTTCTCCAACCCCGACGGTTTCCCGCACATGCACTACTACCGCATCAGCGCCCGCGGCCAGGCCTTTGCGCGCCGTGCCTGTACGGCCTGGCAGCGCACGCCCCTGTTGCAGCGCTTGGCGGTGCGGCTGACGGGCTGATCACCTGCGGCCGGTCAGGGCGCGGCCAGCCGCTCTCGCGGGTAGCATGCCCGGATGAGCAACCGACTGACACAAATCGCGACCCGCACCGGCGACGATGGCACCACCGGCCTGGGCGACGGCAGCCGCACGCGCAAGGACGGCCTGCGCGTGCAGGCGATGGGCGACGTCGATGAACTCAACTCCGGCCTGGGCGTGTTGCTGGCCGAGCCGCTGCCCGAGGAGGTGCGCGCCTTGCTGGTGACCGTCCAGCACGAGTTGTTCAACCTGGGCGGCGAGTTGTCGATCCCGGGCTACGAACTGCTCAAGCCGGAAGCCGTGCTGCAACTGGACCAGGCCCTGGAACACCACAACGCGCAGTTGCCGCGGCTGAAGGAATTCATCCTCCCGGCCGGCACGCGCAGCGCCGCGCTGGCGCACGTGTCGCGGACGGTGGCGCGACGGGCCGAGCGTACGGTGGTGGCGCTGGCCGCTGCGGAGGCCGTCAACGATGCGCCGCGGCTGTATCTGAACCGCCTGTCGGACCTGCTGTTCGTGCTGGCGCGGGTGCTGAACCGCGCCAACCTCGACGGGCTGGGCGGCGACGACGTCTACTGGCGCAGCCAGAAACTGGCGCGCGACACCGAGGCCTGAGGCTCGCGCCGCTCAGGCTTTGGCCGGCCGCCCCGGCCGCCCCGGCCGTGTCAGGCCGTGTGCCGCCGCCGCGCCTTCACCGCGGCGCTCAGGATGTCCAGCACGTTGACCGTGTCGTCCCAGGCGATGCAGGCGTCGGTGATGCTCTGCCCGTAGGTCAGCTTCGCCGGGTCGTCCTTGCCGGGTGTGAACTTCTGCGCCCCGGCGTGCAGATGGCTCTCGACCATCACGCCGAAGATGCAGCGGCTGCCCGTGGCCAATTGGCTGCCGACGTCGCGCATGACCTCGATCTGCCGCTGGTGCTGCTTGCTGCTGTTGGCATGGCTGGCATCGACCATCAGCCGGCAGGGCAGCTTGGCGGCCTCGATCTCGGCGCAGGCCGCGGCCACGCTGGCGGCGTCGTAGTTGGGTGCCTTGCCGCCGCGCAGGATGACGTGGCAGTCCTTGTTGCCCTTGGTCTCGACGATCGCGACCTGACCGTTCTTGTGCACCGACAGGAAGTGGTGCGGCCGCGCCGCGGCCTGGATGGCGTCGATGGCGATGCGGATGTTGCCGTCGGTGCCGTTCTTGAAGCCCACCGGCGCTGAAAGTCCGCTGGCCAGTTCACGGTGCACCTGGCTTTCGGTGGTGCGCGCGCCGATCGCGCCCCAGGCGATCAGGTCGCCGATGTATTGCGGGCTGATCACGTCCAAGAACTCACTGCCTGCCGGCACACCCACGCGGTTGATGTCCACCAGCAGTTGCCGCGCAATGCGCAGACCCTCGTGGATGCGGAAACTTTCGTCCAGGTAGGGGTCGTTGATCAGCCCCTTCCAGCCCACCGTCGTGCGCGGCTTCTCGAAGTAGACGCGCATCACCACTTCCAGCTCGCCGGCATGCCGGTCGCGTTCGGCCTTCAGCTTGCGCGCGTAGTCCAGCGCCGCCATCGGATCGTGGATCGAACACGGGCCGATGATCACCAGCAGGCGGTCGTCCTCGTTGTTCATGATGCGCCGCACCGCGCCGCGTGTGTCCTTCACCAGCGTCTCCACCGGCGTGCCGGCGATGGGGAAGAAGCGGATCAGGTGCTCGGGCGGCGGCAGCGGTGTGACGTCGCGGATGCGCTGGTCGTCGGTGGCGCTGGTCTTTTCCGACAGCGCCAGACGCTCGTCGGCAGGCTGGGCGTTCGAGGTGGGTTTCGGGCTCATGGAGGGGTCTTCGGCTGAATGTCGGAAAACTTGCGCGCAATAAAAAACCGCCGGGGGTGCCGGCGGTTTCTGGGTGCGTCGCGTGGGTCGTTCAATTACGCGTTTGCCTCTCCAGCCGCCATGCGGTGCGAGAACCAGTAGTACGCAAAATAGAACGATGCGGGACACATGGGGCTGAATGTAGCACGCGGTCGCGGACGGGACGGTGACTCGGCGGTGACGCTTTCAGGCGGCCAACAGGCCGCTGAACAGCGGGTCGTGGCGGCTGCGCGGCCTGTAACTCGACAGCCGCCGCGCGATCTCGGCGATGTGTTCGGGCGTGGTGCCGCAGCAGCCGCCGGCGATGTTCAGGAAGCCGGCGCGTGCAAACTCTTCCAGCAGCGACCCTGTGACCTGCGGCGTCTCGTCGAAGCCGGTGTCGCTCATCGGGTTGGGCAGGCCGGCGTTGGGGTAGCAGCTGACAAAGGTGTCGGCCGCGACCTTGCTCAGCTCCTCGATGTAGGGCCGCATCACGGCCGCGCCGAGGGCGCAGTTCAGGCCCACCGCCAGCGGCCGCGCATGGCGCACGCTGTGCCAGAAGGCGGCCACGGTCTGGCCGCTCAAGATGCGGCCCGAGGCATCGGTGACGGTGCCGGAGATGATCACCGGCAGGCGTTCGCCGGTGTCCTCCATCAGTTCGTCGAGCGCGAAGATGGCGGCCTTGGCGTTGAGGGTGTCGAAGATGGTCTCGACCAGAAACAGGTCGCAGCCGCCTTCCAGCAAGCCTTCGGCCTGTTCGCGGTAGGCGGCGCGCAGTTCGTCGAAGGACACGTTGCGCGCGCCGGGGTCGTTGACGTCGGGGCTGATGCTGGCGGTGCGCGGCGTCGGGCCCAGCGCGCCGGCGACGAAACGCGGCTGCTCGGGCGTGCTGTGCGCGTCGGCGGCGATGCGCGCGATGCGGGCCGCGGCGACGTTCATCTCGCGTGCGATGTGGCCCAGACCGTAGTCCTCCTGCGCGATCGAGGTGGCGCCGAAGGTGTTGGTCTCGATGATGTCGGCGCCGGCGGCCAGGTACTGGCGGTGGATCTCCTCGATGACATCGGGTCGCGTCATCACCAGCAGGTCGTTGTTGCCCTTCAGGTCCTTGCCGTGGTCCTTGAAGCGTTCGCCGCGGAAGTCGGCCTCGCCCAGCCTGTGGCGCTGGATCATGGTGCCCATGGCACCGTCGATGATGGCGATGCGGCGCGGCAGCAGATCGGCAAGCGCGGCGCCGCGGGTGTAGGCGGGGGTATTCATGGCATCGATTGTAGGAAGCCGGCGCTGCCCTGGACGGATGTGGTGGACTCGATGCCGCGGCCTGAACGTCGCGAATTCAACCCTGGTTGTGACCGGCGACACGGTCCGCCGTGCGGCGGTCGCTGCGGCCGTTGCGCCCATCGCGCAGGTCGCGCCGGTCGCGGCGAGCCCGCGGGTCGGGCTGGGCCAGCTGGCGACGCACCAGCAGCAGACCCCACATCAGCACAAGCAGCAGCGGCGCGCAGACGCCAGCCACCACCGCCAGCACGCGGGTGGGCACCTCGGCGACGACCGGCGCCAGCGAGCTCTGCGGGAACTCGGCGGCGGCCAGCACCAGCGATTCGCCGAACACCAGGCAGAAAGCGCCCATCGTCGCTGCCGCCAGGCGCCAGCGCTTGCGGTCGCTGCCCCGGCGTCCGGCGCCGACATACGCCAGGCGCAAGGTCGATGCCAGGCCCAGGCACATCGTCAGACCGGCCAGCGCCAGCACCAGAGCGTGCCACTCGGGGCCGGGTCCGGTGCCGGCGGCATGCAGCCAGCCCATGTCCACCACCAGGGCCGCCAGCGCCAGGCCGGCGGCCACGGGCAACACGCTCTGGTTGTCCTGGCGCCGCGTCAACAGCAACAAGGCCGGCAGCATGACGACGATGGCCAGAACGGTCAGCAGCAGCAGCTCAAGCAAGCCGAAGTGCAGTTGCGCGGTCTCGGCCTGACCCGGCAGGCCCAGCACCATGGCGGCACTCTGCCCCGTGGCCAGGGCCAGCGCGGCCTGCAGCAACAGCCAGCGCGAACTGCTCACGGCCCAGACCGGCCGCGCCGCGCGCTCGGCGCTGCGCTGGGCCTCGCGCAGCGAGCTGAAACCCACGTGCAATGCCAGCGCCTGCACGCCAACGGCCGCCACCCAGGGGAGCAGCGAATTGACGGCAAGCAGGGTCTCGAACATGTTGCAGGGGCGGCAGAAACCGCGGGATCATCGCCGCGACGCAAGGCCGGCGCCAGCACGCGAACAGGGGACGGCCGGTGTTGCCAGGGCGCCTGGCGTGACAGGCTGCGCGGTGCAGGGGCCAGGCCGCGCTGGCGCCGGGTCCTGCCAGCAGGTCCAGGCACCGCCCTCGCACCACCCTCGCACCACCCGCCAAAAGCCCACGCAAAGCCCACAACGGGCACCGAGCGGCTCAGCGCGGCCTGCGTCGGCTCACAGCGTCTGCAGGCCGACGAGTCGAAGTTCCACCGCCTCGTCGTCGTTGCTGCGGGTGTGGACCTGCACCGGCAGGTGGTGGCGCGCCGGGTCCAGCCAGATGTCCACCTGCGTCTCGTGCAGCTGGCCGGGGCGTGAAGCGCGTTGCAGGTGCAGGGCCTCGGCGACCGCGCCCGAAGGCAGGGTCAGCGCGTCGCGGCTGCGCACGACGAAGGTCCACACCTCGGCATCGCCGCGCGCGCCGACCACGTACAGCACGGTCTCGGCGCCGATGGCCTGGCGTGCAGCGTCGGCGGCGACGATGGCCGGCAGCTGCAGCATCCAGCTCAGGCGGTCCTGGGTGCCAGGGCGCAGGGGGAAGGTGTGGCCGGGTCCGGAGAAGCTGATCAGGCCCGGCCCGCGCTGGAAATTGGCGGCCATGGCGCTGCGGCCGCGGCGGCGGTCCACGAAGCGCTCGGGCGCGATGCCGGCACCGTCAATGCGGCCGTTGCTGGTCTGGTCGATGGCTTTCAGGCTCAGCACGCGGGCTTGCAGGACGGCGCTGTAGCCCTCGGGACCGGACTGCCAGCGCAAGCTGCCGCGACCGCTGAGCGGGCCGCGCCGCAGCTCGTAGGACAGCAGCACCGGGGGCGGGATGCGGGTGGTGTAGACCGGGGTGATGGCTGCGTGCGGCATGGGCGCGACCGGTGCGGCTGCCGCAGGGGCCGCGACCGACGGGGCCGCCAGCAAGGTGGCCTTGGGCAGTGGCGCCGTGGCGACAGCGGGCGGGGGTTGACGGCGGATCGGGGCAGCCGTGCCGTCCGTGCCTTCCGTGCCGTCCCTGCCGTCGGTGAGGGGAGTGACGGCCGCTGTGAGGGTCGGGGCGACGGCGGTTGCGGGCCGGGCCGCAGAAGGTACGGCAGTGGCGGTGGCGTCGGCAGCGGCAACGGCAGCGGCAGCGGCGGTCTGCGCCGTGGCCCGGGCTGCAGCCGGCGCCGCGGTGGCATCTGCCGGGGGACGAGCCGTCGGCTGCGTGGCTGCGGCGGGCGGGGGCGCGGCCGCCGCGGCCGCCGGGGTCTCGCTGTCGGGAGCGAGCACCCGGCGCGTCTGCACGGGCGTGCTTGGGGGTCGCACGGCGGGCAGCACGGCCCGCGCCGGGGCCGGTGTGGCGTTTGCGGTCTGGCCTGGCGCTGTGGCTGCCGGCGCCGTCGGCAGTGGTTCGGGCGCCTGTTCCATCACCACCAGCAGGGCGGCCGCATGCAGGGCGATGACGGCAGTGGCCAGGGCCAGCGTCGGCCGCCAGCGCGGGCCGGGGCGCAAGGGGGTGGTGTTCAGGCGGTTGGCGTGGGGCGGCTCGGCATGCACCACACTATGGTGCCATCGCTGCCGCGCCGCGTTCGGTGTGCTGCCGCGCACCGGTGCCGGGCGCTGACTGGTGCGCTGGCCGTTGCGCTGACCAGATGCGGCCCGCCCGCCCTGAATCTGAACGCCCATGAAGCTTGCCACCTTGCATGACGGTTCCCGCGACGGCCTGCTGGCCGTCGTTTCGCGCGACCTGGCCCTGGTGCACCCGGCCCAGGGCATTGCCGGCACATTGCGGCAGTTGCTGGACGACTGGAATTTCCTCAGCCCGCAGCTCGAGGACCTGTACGCCACGCTGAACGACGGCAAGGCGCGCCACGCCTTCAGCTTCGACCCGCGGCAATGCATGGCGCCGCTGCCACGCACGGGCCTGGTGGCGGTGGCTGACGCCGCCGCGGCGCCCACGCTGCGGTCCGGCGACGGGCTGCAAGGCCCGTTGGCCGATGTGCGCCTGCATGGCGACAACGAAGCGACCGCCTGCGCTCCGGCGCTGGTCCTGGTCTGCGGTGACATCGCGCGCGGCAGCGCCCCGGGCCCGGCGCTGGACGGTGTGCGCCTGATGGGGCTGGCCGCGCTGTGGTCGCGGGGTGAGGCGCCGGCCTTGCAGCCGCCGCTGGCGCTGGGCCCGGTGCTGTCGACGCCCGACGAACTGGGCGCGGCCTGGCGCGAGGGGCGGCTGGTGGCCGTGGCGCCGCACTTGGTGATTGCTGGTGGCGCGGACCCGGCGCTGCAGCATGCTGTGGCGACTGCCGAGACCCGGGCCGATGACCGGGCCCAGGACCCGGCCGAGGACCCGGCCAAGTACCTGGTGCATGGCACCCTGTTGGCCGCAGCCGGCACCGTGCTGTCCTGGCTGGCCGTCGCGCGCCGCCTGGGCGCAGGCAGCTTGCTGGTTCTGCCCGCGGCGGCGCCACGGCTCGCCGCGCCGGGCCAGACTTTCGACGTTTGCCTGCGCCTGCCCGACGGCAGCGAGCCGCTGGGCCGGCTGCGGCAGCAGGTGCTGGCGCAGCGCAACGCACCGACGTGAAAGGCTGAAACGCTGCAGCCGGGCGGCATGGCGGGTGCCCGCACGCTCGTGCCGCGTCGGCGTGTCGGCAGTTTGGCAGCTTGGCGGCACGGGGCCGGAGCGCAGGGCCGCTGAGCCGGTGGCAGGGCCATCGCGCGCCGTGGCATCGTCGCGGGTCCAACCAGGCCCCCGCTCCCACCGCCAACCCCGCCCCAACTTCGCCATGGCCGAGCTGCCCTCGTCGATGAAGCACATCACCGTCTGGCTGCTGGCCGGCACGGCGGTGCTGCTGGGCGTGCAGGCCTGGCAGGCCGAGCAGCAGCGCAGCCGGGTGCAGGTCGATGGCAGTCAGGTGACGTTGAAGCGCGCGGCCGACGGCCACTTCCACTGGCCCGCCCAGGTCAATGGCATCGCGGTGGACTTTCTGGTCGACACCGGCGCCACCCGCACGGCGCTGCCGGCTGCGCTGGCGCAGCGCGCCGGGCTCTTGCCCGAGGGCGTGGTGCAGTCCAACACCGCCGGTGGCGTCGTGCAGGGCTGGGTGACGCGAGCCGACATCGAACTGCAGGGCGGCGTGCGCGCCGAACGGCTGCGCGTCGTCGCCCTGCCCGACCTGGCGACGCCACTGCTGGGCATGGACGTGCTGAGCCGCCTGCGGCTGCAACAGGATGGCGCCACGCTGCGCATCGACGCTTCGGGGTCACCTTGACGGGCGCCTGGGTGGATGCATCGGGGGGCCGCTGGCACCAGGCCCTGCTGGCGGGCATCGCCGGCCTGATGGTGACGATTTCGGCCACCATTTCGGCCGCCACTTCGACCACCACCGTCGCCGCCACCGTCGCCGGCACCTCAGCTGCCGCCGCAGCCGCCACCGCAGCCGCCACCCCGGCGGCCAGCGAGGCCCCACCTTCGCCGCCAGCATGCCCGCCGCCCATCCCCTTCGAGGCCAGCCCCGACCCGGCCGCCGTGCCGGTCGATCGGGGCTTGCTGTGGCGCGTCACGCGCGACGGCCGCACGTCCTGGCTGTACGGCACGCTGCACCTGGGCCGACCGGCCTGGACGCGGCCGGGACCGCAGGTGGCGGCGGCGCTGGCGGCAGTGGACGTGCTGGCCGTGGAACTCGACCCCGGCGACCCCGCCGTGCAGCGCGAGATCGCAGCCAGCGGTGCGGCGGCGCCTGCCGCTGCTTCCACCGCATCCTCCCCCGCTGCATCCCCACTGCCGCTGCCGCCGGCCCTGCACGAGGGCCTGCGTGCGGCCATCGCCCGCGCCTGCCTGCCGGCCGCGGCGTTGGCCCCGCTGCACCCGATGCTGCAGGCCGGCACGCTGATGCTGCTGGAGGGCCGCTGGCTGGGGCTGGACCCCGCCTGGTCGCAAGAGGCCCTGCTGCTGGCGCAAGCGCGGCAGCGCGGACTGCAGGTGGTGTCGCTGGAGAGCGTGTCGCAGCAGATCGCGGCCCTGCTGCCGCCGGACGAGGCCGGCACGCCGCTGGCCGTGGCGCAGGCGCTGCAGCAGCTGCAGGACGGCAGCGCGCGGCGCGTGCTGGCGACGCTGGCGGCGGCCTGGGAGGCCGGCGACCTGCAGCGCCTGGAGCGCTACGAGGACTGGTGTGAATGTGTGCCGACCGCCGCCGATCGCGACTTCATGCGGCGCCTGAACGACGAGCGCAACGACGCCCTGGCCACCGGCATCGTCGCCCGGCATGCCGCGGGTGATCGTGTCTTCGCGGCCGTCGGGGCCCTGCACATGACCGGCCCGCGCGCACTGCCAGCGCTGTTGCAGGCGCAGGGCTTCAGCGTCGACCGTGTGCCGCCACGTTTGCCGACGGGTGTGCCGCCGGCTGTGCTGCCGCCAGTCCCGCCGCCAGTCCCGCCGCCAGTGTTGCCGTCCGTGCGGCGCACAATGCCTGCTGCTGCGGCTCAGCCTGTTTACGGATCTGTTTCTGGACCTGTTTCTCAACCTGTTTCTCAACCTGTTTCTGAGCCTGTTTCTGAGCCTGTTTCTGAGCCTGCGGCTGCGGCGCCTGTCGACGCCGAACCCGCACAAGCCCACACGAGGAGACCGCCATGAGCGACACCGGTGACTTTGCCTCCAGGGTGCCTGGGCTGGACTTCCTGCAGGGTCTGATGCGCCAGGCCAGCGCCGGCCTGCCGCAGATGCCCGGCCTGCCACAGATGCCGCAGTGGGTGGCGCCGACGCTGGACCCGGCTGAGCTGGAACGCCGCATCCAGGACCTGCGCACGGTGCAGTTCTGGCTGGAGCAAAACGCCAAATTGATCGGCGCCACCATCCAGGCGCTGGAAGTGCAGCGCATGACGCTGAGCACGCTGAAGACGATGAACCTGCCGCTGGACGCCATCGGCGAGGCCTTCAAGCTGGTGGTGCCGGGCATGGCGGCGGCCGCCAGCGCCGCGGCAACTGCACCTCCGCCTGCGCCGCCCCCTGCGCCGTCGCCGCCGGCGCCGCCGCCGCCCCCGGTCGAGTCGGCACCCGCGCCCGAGACGACGCCCGCGGCGGCCGGCGCCAACGCCCTGGCCGACCCGATGCGCTGGTGGGGCGAACTGACGCAACAGTTCGGCCAGATCGCGGCGCGCGCGCTGCAGGACAGCCCGGCTGCGGGGGAGACCCCTGCGGCGACGGCCAGCCCGCGCAAGCCGGCGAAGAAGAAGACCGCAGCAGCCACGGCGGCGGCAACGGCGGCGACGGCGGCGGCCGCCAAGTCCGGTGCCGCCGCGAAGGCCGGCCCGGCCAGGAAGCGGCCGAACCCGAACCCCAAATCGACCCCGACCCTTGCGGCCCGCCGCCGCGGCGGCTGACCGCCCTCGGCCGGCCAGCTCCGCAGCCCCGCAGCACCCCCCAGCGCACACCCACCGCATGCACGAGTTTTTGGTCGGCCATGCCACCCACCCCGACTGGCGCGGCGCACTGGCGCTGGCGGCGGCGCAGGTCGATGCCCGCGCCGCCGCCCACGAGCGTGGCAACGCCGGCCCGCTGACGCTGGGCTTCGTCTACTTCAGCGACCATTACGCCGCCCAGGCCGCCGACCTGCTGGCCGCCCTGCGCGCGCGCTGGCCGGGGGTGGCCTGGGTCGGCAGCGTGGGCGTGGGCGTGTGTGCCGGCGGTGTCGAATACATCGACGAGCCGGCTATGGTGCTGATGCTGGCGGCGGTGCCGCGCGGGCGCTTCGAGGTCTTCTCCGGCGCCGCCATGCCGCGCCGCATCGAGCCCTACAGCGCCCTGGTGCACGCTGACGGGCAGACGCCCGACCTGGCCGAATTGATCGCCGAGATGAGCGATCGCACCGAGAGCGGCTACCTCTTCGGCGGCCTGGCGGCGTCGCGCAGCGAACGCTGGCAGGTGGCCGACGGGTTGTGGCAGGGCGGCCTGTCGGGCGTGGCCTTCTCGCGCGACGTGGCGCTGATTTCTCGCGTCACCCAGGGCAGCCAGCCGCTGGGGCCGACACGCCGCATCACCGCCGCCGACGGCCATGTGGTGCTCGAACTCGATGGCCAGCCGGCGCTGCCGCTGCTGCTGCAGGACATCGGCGTGCGCGACCTCGACGACCCGCGCCAGGCCCTGCCGCGGCTGCGCGCGACTCTGGTGGGGCTGACCGATGCGCTCGAGCCCGATGACGGCGCCCGCGCGGTCGGCCCGGCGGTGGGGGCGGCACAGATCGCCGATCCGGCAGCGACGGGAATGAAGACCGGGTTGGCGAACGGTGTGACGCCAGTGCGGCATCGGGCCTTCGGTGCCGACGTGCGGGTGCGCCATCTGGTCGGCCTGGACCCGGGCCGCCGCGCCGTGGCCGTGGCCGAGCGGGTGCAGGTGGGCATGCTGCTGGCCTTCTGGCAGCGCGACGTGGCCGCGGCGCGGCGCGACCTGGTGCGCATCTGCAGCGAGATCCGCGACGAACTGGCGCCGGCCGACGGCGACGCGCCGGATGCGGGTCGGCGCATCCTGGGCGCGCTGTACGTCAGCTGTGCCGGCCGCGGCGGGCCACACTTCGGTGGCGACTCGGCCGAGCTGAAGATCGTGCAGCACGCGCTGGGTGGAGGCCGCAACGCCAGCGGGGCCGCCGCTGCCGGGGGTGATGGTGGTGCCGGTGGTGCCGGTCGAACCCGTGGTACCAATGGTGAGGGCCCTGCCAGCGATGCCAGCGTGGCCGCGCCCGAGGTGCCGCTGGTCGGCTTCTTCGCCGGCGGTGAGATCGGCCACCACCACGTCTACGGCTATACCGGCGTGCTGACGGTGTTCACCGGCCGCGCCTGAGCGGCTGCGCCTGACCCGCTGCGCTTGAATCGTTGCGCTTGACTCGCCGCGCCTGACTTGCAACCCGCGCCGACCCTGCCACGCGGCGGGCGCTGGCGCATTGCTACATTGCAGGCCCGCTGTCCTCTGCCCGATCCCGCCCCGCATGAACGCACCGCTGCCCACCGTTCGACCCGACACCACCGAACGTGCCTTGCGTCAGCGCGAGGCCGTGGCCGCGCTGGAGCCGCTGCTGCCCGCGCACGCGCTGCTGTGGCAGGCCGAGGACACCGTGCCGTATGAATGCGACGGTCTGACCGCCTACCGCCAGCAGCCGCTGCTGGTGGCCCTGCCCGAGACCGAGGCGCAGGTGGCCGCCCTGCTGAAGGCCTGCCACCGCCTGCAGATGCCGGTGGTGGCGCGCGGCGCCGGCACGGGGCTGTCGGGCGGTGCCATGCCGCACGCGCTGGGGGTGACGCTGAGCCTGGCCAAGTTCAACCGCATCGTGCAGATCGACCGCCTGGCGCGCACCGCCACCGTGCAGTGCGGCGTGCGCAACCTGGCCATCAGCGAAGCCGCGGCGCCTTTCGGCTTGTATTACGCGCCCGACCCCAGCAGCCAGATCGCCTGCACCATCGGCGGCAACGTGGCCGAGAACTCCGGCGGTGTGCACTGCCTGAAGTACGGGCTGACCTTGCACAACGTATTGCGGGTGCGCGGCTACACGGTCGAGGGCGAGGCGGTCGAATTCGGCAGCGAGGCGCCCGACGCCCCCGGCCTGGACCTGCTGGCGGTGCTGGTGGGCAGCGAAGGCATGCTGGCCGTGATCACCGAAGTGACGGTCAAGCTGGTGCCCAAGCCGCAACTGGCGCGCTGCATCATGGCCAGCTTCGACGACGTGCGCAAAGCCGGCGACGCGGTCGCCGCCATCATCGCCGCCGGCATCATCCCGGCCGGTCTGGAGATGATGGACAAGCCGATGACGGCCGCGGTCGAGGACTTCGTGCATGCCGGCTACGACCTCAGCGCCGAGGCCATCCTGCTGTGTGAAAGCGATGGCACGGTGGAAGAAGTGGCCGAAGAAATCGACCGCATGCTGTCGGTGCTGACGGGTTGCGGCGCCACGCGCGTGGAGGTCAGCCGCGACGAAAAGCAGCGCCTGAGGTTCTGGTCCGGGCGCAAGAACGCCTTTCCGGCCAGCGGCCGCATCAGCCCCGACTACATGTGCATGGACAGCACCATTCCGCGCAAGCGGCTGGCCGACATCCTGCTGGCGATCCAGCAGATGGAAGTCAAGTACGGGCTGAAGTGCTGCAACGTCTTCCATGCCGGCGACGGCAATCTGCATCCGCTGATCCTGTTCGATGCCAACGACCCGGACCAATTGCACCGCTGCGAACTCTTCGGCGCCGACATCCTGGAAACCAGCGTCGCCATGGGCGGCACCGTCACCGGCGAACATGGCGTGGGGGTCGAAAAGCTGTCCAGCATGTGTGTGCAGTTCAGCCCGGGCGAACGCGCACAGATGCTGGCGCTGAAGGCTGCCTTCGACCCGCTGGCCTTGCTGAACCCCGGCAAGGTCATCCCGACGCTGCAGCGCTGCGCCGAGTACGGCCGCATGCATGTGAAGAAGGGGCTGCTGCCCTTTCCGGAACTGGAGCGGTTCTAGCCGCGTGGGCGCTTTGCCGCCTGTGCTGCGGCAACAGTTGCCACGCCAGCGCCTGAATCAAGCGCATGCCATGCCCGATGATTGCGCTCATGACGATTGAAGACCCGGCGCTGGAAGCGTTGATCGAACAGGTGCAGTCCGCGCGGGCCGCCGGCAAGAAGCTGGACATCCGCGGCGGCGGCAGCAAGGCGTGGTGGGGCGAGCCCGTCGCCACCGACACGCAGGCGCTGGACGTGAAGCCCCTGGCGGGCATCAGCAATTACGAACCGAGCGAGCTGGTGGTGACGGTGCGTGCCGGCACCCCGCTGGCCGAACTGGAAGCGGTGCTGTCCGCGCAGGGGCAGGGCCTGGCCTTCGAGCCGCCGCGCTTTGCGGTGCATGGCGCCCTCACCCACGGTACGGACGGTGGCACGGACGGTGGCACGGTCGGCGGCATGGTGGCAGCGGGTCTGGCCGGCCCGGCGCGATTGGCCGCCGGGGGGCTGCGCGACCACGTGCTGGGCGTCACGCTGCTGAACGGCCGCGGCGAGTTGCTCAGCTTCGGCGGCCAGGTGATCAAGAACGTCGCCGGCTACGACGTGTCGCGGCTGCTGGCCGGGTCGCAGGGCGTGCTGGGCGTGATCTGCGAGGTGTCGCTGAAGGTGCTGCCGCTGCCGCCGGCCACGGCCACGCTGCGTTTTGATCTGGACGAGGCCACTGCCATCCGCCGCGTCAACGAATGGGGCGGCCAGCCGCTGCCTCTGCACGCCACGGCCTGGTGGGAAGGCACCCTGGTCGTGCGCCTGTCGGGTGCGGCCGCCGCGGTGCAGTCGGCCTGCACCCGGCTGGGCGGCGAGGCCATCGCGCCCGACATGGCAGCCGGCTTCTGGACCGGCCTGCGCGACCAGCACGACGAGTTTTTCATCGGCGCGCAGCGTGCCGTGCAGCTTGGCGCCATGCTGTGGCGTCTGGCCGTGCCACCCACCACCCCGCCGCTGAAATTGAGCGGCGAACAACTGATCGAATGGGGTGGCGGCCAGCGCTGGCTGTGCACCACCGCGCCGGCGGCCGCACTGCGTGAAGCGGCGCTTGCGGCCGGCGGCCATGCCACGTTGTGGCGCAGCAAGGACCGTCGCCCGGGCGTGTTCACGCCACCGAAGCCGCCGCTGGACCGCATCCATGCGCAGATCAAGCAGGCCTTCGACCCCGACGGCCTCTTCAACCCGGGCCGGCTGCTGGCCGGGGTGTGATGCGGCCACCCGTGCGGCGCGTCTCGCGCTGAGCCATGGACATGCTGCGCGGCCTCGCGGTGCTGCTGCTGTGCCAGTCGGCGGGCGAGGTGCTGGCGCGGCTGACCGGGCTGCCGCTGCCCGGTCCGGTGCTGGGCCTGCTGTTGCTGTGGGGCGCGCTCAGCCTGCCCATGCTCGGGCCGTGGCTGCGCACGCCGGTGGCGGCGGTGGCCGAGCCGCTGCTGAGCCATCTTTCGCTGCTGTTCGTGCCGGTGGGCGTGGGCGTGGTGGCTCACCTGGGCCTGGTGGGCGAGTTCGGCGGGCGCATGCTGGCAGCTGTCGTGTTGTCGACCTGGATCGGCATGGCGGTGGCGGCGCTGGCGCTGCGCGCCGGGCTGCCCGGGCTGCCCGGGCTGTCATCAGCGGCCGCCGGGCCCGCCGGGCCCGACACCGCCAGCCCGACCGACCCCGCACGATGAACACGCGATGAGCGAAGTCGTCGAGCTCTGGGTCTATCTGTCGGCCACGCCGCTGTTCGGGCTGACCGTGACCCTCGTCGCCTACGTGCTGGCGCAGGCCGCCTACGTGCGCCTGGACCAGCCCCCCTGGGCCAACCCGGTGCTGTGGACGGTGGTGGCGCTGGCGCTGCTGCTGACGGCCACCGGCACCGCCTACCCCACCTACTTTGCCGGCGCGCAGTTCATCCACTTCCTGCTCGGGCCGGCGGTGGTGGCGCTGGCCTGGCCGCTGTGGCAGCGCCGCACCGAGTTGCGCGCGCGCGCCTGGCCGCTGCTGGCTGCGGCGCTGGCTGGCGGCAGCGCGGCGGCGGGCAGCGCGGTGGCCATCGGCTGGGCGCTGGACCTGCCAGCCGATGTGCTGGCCTCGCTGGCGCCCAAGTCGGTCACTGCGCCGGTGGCCATGGGCATCGCGGCGCAACTGGGCGGCATTCCGGCGCTGGCCGCGGTGTTCGCTGTGCTCACCGGTCTGGTCGGGGCGGTCAGCGCGAAGTACCTGCTGGACGCGCTGCGCATCCGCGCGCCAGAGGTCCGCGGCTTCGCGCTCGGCACGGCCAGCCACGGCGTCGGCGCCGCCCGTGCGATGCAGGTCCACCCCGCCGCCGGCGCCTACGCCGCGCTGGCGCTGGGCTTGCAGGTGCTGCTGGCGGCGCTGCTGATGCCGCTGGCGCTGCAGCTCCTCACCCTCTTCTGAACCCGGGCCCTGTCCACATGCAAACCAAGCTCAGTCCCGAATTCAAGGGCACTCGCGACGGCGAGGCCGCCGAGGCCATCCTGCGCAAGTGCGTGCACTGCGGCTTCTGCACCGCCACCTGCCCCACCTACCAATTGCTGGGCGACGAGCTGGACGGCCCGCGCGGCCGCATCTACCTGATGAAGCAGGTGTTGGAAGGCGCGCCCGTCACGCGCAGCACGCAGCAGCACCTGGACCGCTGCCTGACGTGTCGCAACTGCGAGACCACCTGCCCCAGCGGGGTCGAGTACGGCGCGCTGGTGGACATCGGCCGGCGCATCGTCGATGCCAAGGTCGAGCGGCCCGCGGCCGAGAAGGCCGTGCGCTGGCTGCTGAAGGAAGGCCTGACCTCGCCGCTGTTCGGCCCGGCGATGAAGCTGGGCCAGGCCCTGCGCCCGCTGGTGCCGGCCGCGCTGAAGCCCAAGGTGCCGGCCAAGCCCGGCCCGCGCGCGCACCAGTGGCCGACGCGTGAACACCCGCGCAAGGTGCTGATGCTGCTGGGCTGCGTGCAGCCTTCGATGGCGCCCAACATCAATAGCGCCACGGCGCGGGTGCTCGACGCTGCCGGCATCCAGACCTTGATCGCCGACGGCGCCGGCTGCTGCGGCGCCATCCGCAGCCACTTGGGCGACCACGACGGCGGCCTGGCCGACATGCGCCGCAACATCGACGCCTGGTGGCCGCTGGTGCAGGGCCCGACTTCGGCCGGGCGGGTCGAGGCCATCGTCATGAACGCCAGCGGCTGCGGCGTGACGGTGAAGGAGTACGGCCATGCCCTGGCGCACGACCCGGCCTATGCCGACAAGGCAGCCCAGGTGAGTGCGCTGACCCGGGACCTGAGTGAATTGCTGCCCGACATCGCCCCGCGGCTGCAGGGCCGGCTGCGCGTCAGCAAGGGGCCGATGCGGCTGGCCTTTCACCCGCCGTGCACCTTGCAGCACGGCCAGCAGTTGCGCGGCGGTGTCGAGCAGCACCTGAACGCGCTGGGCTTCGAGGTCAGTGTGGCCACCAACGAAAGCCACCTGTGCTGCGGCAGCGCGGGCACCTACAGCGTGCTGCAGCCCGAACTGGCGACGCAACTGCGCGACCGCAAGCTGGGCCACCTGGCGCCGCTGCAGCCGCAGGTCATCGTCAGCGCCAACATCGGCTGCATCCAGCACCTGCAAAGCGGCACCACGACGCCGGTCAAGCACTGGGTCGAGGTGCTGGACGAAGCGCTGGGTTGAACGGCTGGGTTGAGTGGCTGGGTGGAAAGGCGGGGTTGAAAGGCGGGGTTGAAAAGTGAAGGCTGAAGGACGAAGTCGCCGTCGGCCCGCTGTCCGAGCCCACCAGTCTGTGAGCACGCGCACAGACCCGGCGCGGCTCGAAGCGCATGCTCCGATATCGCGCGGGGGGTTCCCACGCACCCTGCCCACGGCGTTCCGAACGGCGTCGAGGGGCCGCAAACAGATGGGCTTTTTCATGGCCGTAAATGCGCTCAACCCGAAGTCACGCCGCCCTGTCAGCAGGCTGGACGCGCCTGCGATCGCAGACCTGCCGCTGCCGCACGAACGCGATGAGTCGACCGACGCCGCTCCTGCCGATTCCGAGGTTCCGCAGGATCCGGTGATCGAACAGGCCAAGCGCGACATCGACGCCGGACTCGTCGACACCGATATGCGCGCCACGCCCGGGCTGAACGCGCGGTTGCGCCGCAAACTCGTCCCGGGACCGGGTGGCAAACCGCCAGCGCTGAAGGGCTGATCGGCGTCGGCCGCAGGAACGCGGCCGCAAGAACGTCCACAAGAACGGTCACAGCCCATTCCTGTCACCTGGCCGCAGAATGCGCCGCCTGGGCGGGTGGCCGCCCCGACTGTCAGGAGCGCAACGATGGGCTGGTTCTCGAAGAAGGATGCCGGGTTCTTCCTGGCCACCGTCGTGCCAACGGGACCAGGGCCGCAGATCGCGGCTTATCTGGGTGTGGTCAACGGTGTGGCCATCATCGGCGCCAATATCTTCCGAGACATGTTCTCGTCGGTGCGCGACGTCGTCGGTGGCCGGGCTGGCGGTTACGAGCGTGCGCTGTCGGGCGCGCGCGACGCTGCGATGGACGACATGATCGAAGCCGCGAAGGAAATGGGCGCCGACGGCGTGGTCGGCATCGACTTCGACTACGAAGTGCTGGGCGAGGCCAACGGCATGATGCTGGTGGCCGTCAGCGGCACGGCGGTGAAGATGGGCTGACGCGCCCGTTGGGCGCGAAGGGGTCGTGTCCAGCCCGGGCTCAGGTCGGCGGCGCCGGCGTCGGCGTCGGCGCCTGCCCCACCTCGAAGTTCGCCATCATCTCCAGCGCCTTGACCATTGCCGAGTGGTCCCAGCCCTTGCCGCCATGCGCGGCGCAGCTGTTGAACAGCTCCTGCGCGGTGGCGGTGTTGGGCAGGCTGATGCCCATGGCGCGGGCGCTGGACAGGGCCAGATTCAGGTCCTTCTGGTGCAACTCGATGCGAAAGCCCGGGTTGAAGGTGCGCTTGACCATGCGCTCTCCGTGCACTTCCAGGATGCGGCTGGCCGCAAAGCCGCCCATCAATGCCTGACGCACCTTGGCCGGGTCGGCGCCGGCCTTGGCCGCAAACAGCAGGGCCTCAGCCACGGCCTCGATGTTCAGCGCCACGATGATCTGATTGGCCACCTTGGTCGTCTGCCCGTCGCCGTTGCCGCCGACCAGCGTGATGTTCTTGCCCATCAGCTGCAACAGCGGCAGCACGCGGTCGAAGGCGGCCTGCGGGCCACCGACCATGATGGTCAGGCTGGCGGCCTTGGCGCCGACTTCGCCGCCCGACACCGGCGCGTCGATGTAGTCGCACCCCAGCGCATTGATCTTGCTTGCAAAACCTTTGGTGGCGATGGGCGAGATGCTGCTCATGTCGACCACGGTCTTGCCCGCCGTCAGGCCCGAGGCAATGCCGCCATCGTCACCATTCAGGCCAAACAACACGGCATCGACATCGGGCGTGTCAGGCAGCATCGTGAAGACGATGTCGGCCCGCTGCGCCACCTCGCGCGCGCTGGTGCAGGCGATGGCGCCCGCTTCCAGCAATGCCGCCGGGACGGCGCGCCGGGTGTGGGCGTACAGCGTGTGACCGGCCTTCAGCAGGTGGCCCGCCATCGGCGCGCCCATGATGCCCAGACCGATGAAGCCGAGCTTGAGGGGAGTGGTGCTCATCTGCGTGTCCTTGGTGTCTTGGCTGCCCCGCGTGTCCGCGGTTCCGCGGGTTCTGTTCGTCGAGGCTCAGGCCGTGGCCCGCAGCCGGCGCCGCGCCTGTTCCAGCCAGCCGAGGCCGGCCTCGGTGGTGGTGGCGGGCTTGTATTCACAACCGATGTGGCCGGTGTAGCCGATGCGGTCGAGGTGCGCGAAGATGAAGTCGTAATGGATCTCGCCCGTGCCCGGCTCGTTGCGGCCCGGGTTGTCGGCCACCTGGATGTGGCCGATGCGCGCCAGATGCTTGGCGATCGTCGCCGCCAGTTCGCCCTCATAACGCTGCGCGTGATAGACGTCGTACTGCAGGAACAGGTTGTCCGATCCCACCTCGTCCATCACCGACAGCGCCCGGTCGGTCTTGTTCAGCCAGAAGCCGGGGATGTCGCAGTTGTTGATCGGCTCGATCAGCAATTTGATATCCACCTTCTTCAACTCGGCCGCGGCAAAGCGCAGGTTGTCGACCAGGGTCTGGCGCAGCAATGCGTCGTCCACGCCGGCCGGGGCTTTGCCCGCCAGGCAATTGATCTGCGGCACGCCCAGGGCGGTGCCCACTTCCACCGCCTTGGCCACCCCGGCGCGGAACTCTTCGACCCGGTCGGGCAGGCAGGCAATGCCACGTTCACCCGCGTCCCAGTCGCCGGCCGGCAGGTTGTGCAGCACCAGCGTCAGCCGATTGGCGGCCAGCCGGTTGTGGATGTCGCTGGTGGCAAAGGGGTACGGAAACAGGAACTCGACCGTGGTGAAGCCCGCCCGCGCTGCGCGCTCGAAACGGTCGAGGAAGGGCACCTCGGTGAACAGCATCGTCAGGTTGGCAGCAAATCTCGGCATGGTGTCTCCAGCAAGTGGGGCCGGCAGCGGCTAACGCTGCCGGCGCAAACCGTTCTACGTCTTATTCCAGCAGCCCCGCCGTCACCAGGCCTTCGCGCCCCTCGGGGTGGCGGCAGTCGATGTCCTCGAACTCATTGACCTTGTCGATCTCGGTGCCCATCGCGATGTTGGTCACCTTCTCCAGGATCACCTCGACCACCACCGGCACACGCAGCGCCTGCGCCATCTGCTGGGCCTGGCGCAATGCGCCTTCGATCTTCTCAGGGTCGGTCACGCGCAGCGCCTTGCAGCCCATGCCTTCGACCACCTTGGCGTGGTCCATGCCGTAGCCCTTCAGCGCCGGGTCGTCGACGTTGATGTTGTCGTAGGCCAGTTGCACGCAGAAGTCCATCTCGAAGCCCCGCTGGCTCTGGCGGATCAGACCCAGGTAGCTGTTGTTCACCAGCACCACCACCAGCGGCAGCTTGAATTGCGCGCCCACCGCCAGTTCTTCGATCAGGAACTGGAAGTCGTAGTCGCCGCACAGGCCGACCACCGTCTTGGTGGTGTCGTGGGCGACCACACCCAGGGCTGCGGGCAGGGTCCAGCCCAGCGGGCCGGCCTGGCCGCAGTTGATCCACTGCCGCGGCTCGAACACGTGCAGAAATTGCGCGCCCGCGATCTGGCTCAGGCCGATGGTGGTGACGTAGACGGTGTCGCGGCCGAAGGCCTTGTTCATCTCTTCGTACACACGCTGAGGCTTGATCGGCACCTGCTCGAAATGCGTCTTGCGGTGCATCAGGCGCTTGCGTTCCTGGCAGCGGTGGGCCCAGTCGGAACGATCCTTCAAGGCACCGGCGGCTTGGCGCTCGCGCGCCACCGCCACAAAAAGTTCCAGCGCGATCCTGGCGTCGGACACGATGCCCAGGTCGGGCATGAAGACGCGGCCGATCTGCGTCGGTTCGATGTCCACGTGCACGAACTTGCGGCCCGCCGTGTAGGTCTCGACGCTGCCGGTGTGGCGATTGGCCCAGCGGTTGCCGATGCCGAGCACGAAGTCCGACGCCAGCATGGTGGCGTTGCCATAGCGGTGGCTGGTCTGCAGGCCGCACATGCCGGCCATCAGCGGGTGGTCGTCGGGGATCGTGCCCCAGCCCATCAGCGTGGGGATGACGGGCACGCCGGTCAGCTCGGCCAGTTCCACCAGCAGATCGGACGCATCGGCGTTGATGATGCCGCCGCCGGCCACGATCAATGGCTTGTCAGCCGCCTGCAACATGTCCAGTGCCTTTTCCACCTGCTTGCGCGTGGCGGCGGGCTTGTACACCGGCAGCGGCTCGTAGGTGTCGATGTCGAACTCGATCTCTGCCATCTGCACGTCGAACGGCAGATCGATCAGCACGGGGCCCGGGCGGCCGCTGCGCATCAGGTGGAAGGCCTGCTGGAACACCCGCGGCACCAGGCCGGGTTCACGCACCGTCACGCTCATCTTGGTCACGGGCTTGGCGATGGACTCGATGTCCACAGCCTGGAAGTCTTCCTTGTACAGCCGCGCCCGTGGCGCCTGGCCGGTGATGCACAGGATCGGGATGCTGTCGGCTTGTGCCGAGTACAGGCCCGTGATCATGTCGGTGCCGGCCGGGCCGCTGGTGCCGATGCACACGCCGATGTTGCCGGCCTTGGCGCGGGTGTAGCCCTCGGCCATGTGCGACGCCGCTTCGACGTGGCGCGCCAGGATGTGGCCGATGCTCTGGCGTTCACGCAGCGCCGCGTACATCGGGTTGATGGCCGCACCGGGCACGCCGAAAGCTTGGGTGATGCCTTCTTTTTCCATCACGAGGACGGCTGCCATTGCGGCTTTCATGCGGGCCATGGTGAATCTCCGGTGCTTGTTGCTGACCGGGAAATGTTCGGGCTAGGCCGCCGATCCGGATAGGCCCGGGGGCCGATAAGAGCTATTCCGTGGCGGAATGACCCCGTACCTCAAAGGCGCGAGACGCGCGCCGATCGGCTGCCTCGCGAAGCAGTCCTACTGCCCCGCGCTTACATTGCCGCGATGGACACCGTCGCCGGCCTGCAGCTTTTCATCCGCGTCGTCGAAACCGGCAGCTTCAGCAAGGCCAGTGGCGACCTGGGCATCACCCAGCCCACGGCCACCAAGCACATCGCGGCGCTGGAAGCGAAGCTGGGTGCGCGTCTGTTTCATCGCAGCACCCGCGGCGTCACGCCGACCGAGGTCGGCACCGCCTACTACGAGCACTGCAAGAGCATCGCGCGGCAGCTGGAAGAGGCCGACAACGTGGCCGCGCTGCTGCAAAGCCGGGTGCAGGGCCGCCTGCGCATCAACACCTCGGTGGCCTTCGGGCGGCGCGCGATGACGCCGGCGGTGCTGCGCTTCATGGCCCTGCACCCGGGGCTGCAGGTCGACCTGGATTTCGACGACCGCTATGTCAACCTGGTCGAGCAGGGCATCGACGTCGCCATCCGCATGGGCCGCCTGGCGGACAGCAACCTGGGTGCACGCTACCTGGGCGTCAACCCGTGGGTGCTGGTGGCCGCACCGGCCTACCTGGCGCGGCGCGGCACCCCTGCCGAACCGGCCGACCTGGAGGCGCACGAGACGCTGATCTACAGCACCGCGCAGGGCGACGAGCGTTGGCACTTTGCGGGTGGTGGCGAGGGCCGCAGCAGCAGCGTCGCCGTGCCCGTGCGCGGGCCGCTGCGCAGCAACAACCTGTCGGCGCTGCTGTCGGCCGCGCGCGCCGGCATGGGCCTGGCCATCCTGCCGCGCTATGTGGCCTATGGCAGCCTGGCCAGCGGCGCCGTGCAGCCGCTGCTGCAACACTGGGCGCTGCCGGCGCAGGAGATGCACGCGGTGTTTCCGTCGCCGCGGCTGCTGCCGCAGAAAGTGAGCGGCTTCGTCGACTGGCTGGTGGGGCAGTTCGACGGCCCCTGGTGGGAGCGCTGAAGGTACACGCTCTTTGTCAGGCCATTCTTCCCGCCGTTCTTCAGAACGTTGTTCAGGACGTTGTTCAGGACGTCGTTCAAGAAATTTGCGCCGCGGCCGCCGTGCGCACCGGCTGCACCCGCAGCGCCGTCACCACGCCGGCCACCAGCAGGGCGACGCCGGCGAAGGTCAGCGGGCCCGGCCACTCGCCACGCAGCAGGTAGGCATAGGACAGCGCGGCCAGGGTCTCGAACACGATCAATTGGCCGGCGAGGGACGTGGGCAGTCGCTGGCTGGCTTCGTTCCAGCACAGCGTGCCGAGCCAGGACGCGAACAGACCGATGGCCAGCATCAGGCCCACGAAGCGCAGCGGGTCGGGGCCCAGCGGCAGATCGAACGACGCACCAGCGGCATCGCCTGTCACAGCCGCGCCAGCGGCATCGCCCGCCAACGCGCTGAAAGCCCAGAACAGGCTGCCGCCGATGACCGCCAGCGGCAGTGTCGCCACGCCCTGCGCCGTGGCCCAGGCGCGCGGGCTGCGGTCGGCATGCAGACGCAGCCAGTCGGCATTGCGCAGGGGATACCAGGTCCAGCAGGCGACGGCCGCCAATGCCAGCAGCGCGCCGCTGCCGTAACGCCAAAAGTCAGGGCCCGTCTCGGCGCTCCCGGCGGTCTGGGCGCGCAAGGCGGCCAGTTCGGCCTGGTTGACGCAGGCAATGCCGGCTGCGATCAATAGCAGTCCGGGCGCCAGCCGGGCCCAGGGCAGTTGCCCGTCGCGCGCGTGGTCGCGCAGGTTCGAGACCACGGCGATGACCACCGGCAGGGTACCGATGATCATCGTCGGCAGCGGCCCACCGGCGCGCTGAATGGCGGCGGCCAGGCACATGTAGTACAGCAGGTTGCCGACCAGCGACAGGCGCAATGCCTCGCGCCAGTCGGCACGTGTCAGGCGACGGATGTGCACCCGGTCCAGCCAGGCCAGCGGCAAGGCGATCAGGCCGAAGGCCAGGTAACGCGCACACGACAGCCACACCGCCGGGTAGCCCGGAAGCAATGTCGGCGCGATGAACACCAGCCCCCACATCAGGCCGGCGGCCAGCGCAAAGGCGGTGCCGGCCCACAAGGCGGCGCGGTGGGCGGCAAGACCGGAGGCAGCGGCCGAAGGCATCGAGCGATGATCGCACCGCGCACAATCGTGGCCCGTGCGGTGTACGGCCTGCGGTGTGCGGCGGTAACCCGCAACACGGGCGGCATCTCGGTGCCGTACGCACCTGCCGCACCCGAGCCCGCGGTCACCACCGCACCGCCGCCGGCCACCGCCAGCCACCGCCAAACACCATGCCGCTGCCTACCCGGTCCTTTCTGCCCCCGCTGGCCTTCGCCACCCTGCTGGGACTGTCGGCGCCGCTGGCCCTGGGCCAGACGCCGGCCGCCGCATCCACCGACACCGGCGCTGCCACCGCCGGCGCCCGGGCCGCACCGGCGCCCGGGGGTGCCAGGCGAAGTGCGTCCGCCGGCTTGAAGTCGCTGTTCGATCGCCACTGGGAATGGGGTGCGCGCAACGCCCCGGAATGGGCCACCTTGCGCGGCGACCACCGCCACGGCGACCGACTGACCGATGCCTCGCCCGCGGCGGTGGCGCAACGCGACGCGCAGGCCCGTGCTTTCCTCGCCGAGGCCCGACGCATCGGCCGCAGCCGCTTGACTGCCAGCGAACAGGTGTCGCTGGACATGTTCATCGACAGCCTGCAGCGGCAGGTCGAAGAGCAGGCCTTCCCCGGATGGCGTCAGATGTCGCTGCGGGTCTTGGGCGGGCCGCATTCGCAGTTCGGCAGTCTGCTGGGCAACAGCCCGATGAACAGCGCCGAACGGGTCGAGCAATCGCTCAAGCGCATGGCCGTTTTCCCGCAACGCATGGCGCAGGACATCACGCAGTTGCGCGGCAGCGCCGCCGCAGGCTGGGTGCCGGCGCGCGAGGTGCTGCTGCGTGTGCAGGCACAACTGGACGCGCAACTGGCGGCGGCCGACAGCGACGCATCGCCCTACGTCAGCCCGTTCCTGCGCATTGGCAGCGGCGTGCCGGCTGAACAGCGTGCCGCCTTGCTGGCCCGCGCGCGCGAGGCCACGCGCAACCAGGTCATGCCCGCCATCTATGCGCTGCGCGGGCTGGTGGTGGACGAACTGCTGCCCAGGGCGCCGGCCCAGGGCGCACTGACGGGCTATCCCGACGGCGCCCGGGTGTACGAGATGCTGGTGCGCCACCAGACCACGACCACGCTGTCGGCGGCACAGATCCATGCCGTGGGCCAACGTGAGTTGGCGCGCATCCGCGTCGACATGGAGGCGGTGCAGAAGGAAGTGGCGTTTGCCGGCAGCTTCGCCGACTTCGTGCACCACCTGAACACCGACCCGAAGTACTTTCACACCCACGCCGAAGACCTGCTGGCCGGCTACCGCGACATCGCCAAGCGCATCGACGCCGAGATGCCCAAATTGTTTGCCGAATTGCCGCGCGCCCCCTACGGCATCGTCGGCATGCCGGCCTTCATGGGCAACCGCGCCGAGTACTACAACGGCCCGGCACTGGACGGCAGCCGCGCCGGCTTTTTCTTCGCCAACGTGGTGGCGCTGAAGTCGCGCCCGAAGTGGGCCATGGAGACCCTGGTGGCCCATGAAGCCGTGCCCGGCCACCACCTGCAAGTCGCGCGCGCCAACGAATTGCGCGACCTGCCCAACTTCCGCCGCAGCGGCTTCGGCTACACCGCCTACCTTGAGGGCTGGGCGCTGTACGCCGAGACCCTGGGTGCCGAGTTGGGCCTGTACACCGACCCGCTGCAACGTTACGGCCACCTGCAGTGGCAGGCGTTTCGAGCCGCCCGTCTGGTGGTCGACACCGGCATCCACAGCATGGGCTGGACGCGCGAGCAGGCCATCGAGTTCATGATCGAGCGCACCGGCGTGAACCGCGAATTCGTCAGCAGCGAAGTCGACCGCTACACATCCAACCCCGGGCAGGCCCTGGCCTACATGATCGGCAAGTTGAAATTCGACGAACTGCGCGCGCGTGCGCAGACCCGGCTGGGGCCGAAGTTCGACATCCGCCGCTTCCACAACGCCGTGCTCGACCAGGGCGCGGTGCCATTGAACCTGCTGGACACGTTGGTGGACGCCTGGATCGCGACTGAACTGAAGCGCAAGCCCGTGCGCGCCTGATCCACCGTACCCACCCCATCCCGCACCCACGCACTTGGCCGAGCACCACTTGCTGGCGCTGGGCCAGGGCACGCCCAGCAGCCGCGCCGTCGGCTGGCGGATTGAATCGGGTGGTCTGAATCAGGCGCGCGCCGCTTCCCGCGGCTTCAGACCCTGCGCGCAACCACCACTGCCGCCGCCGAACCCGCGCCCACCAGCACACACCAGGCGCGCAGCAGCGGCCCGGGCGGCGCGCCGCGCAGGGCGGTGGCCTCGTCGCGGTGATGGCATTCGTCGGCCTGGCATTGCACCAACAAGGCGCGCACGGCCTCGGCCTCCGGCAGGCCGCACAGGCGATCGATTTGCTGCTGGTAATGCGTGTCGACAAAGGTCTCGACCGCGGCGATGGTGCCGTACACCGCACGCGGACCGGCCAGCGCCGGCAGCGCCCCGGTCATGAAGCCGGCGATGCGCCACGGCAGCAGCAGCCGGCTGCGCTGCGGCCAGGGCAGCAGCGGCGAGATCAGGCGCAGGTGTTCGGTCTCGGTGGCCAGGTGTCGGTGCGCAAAGTCGCGCACGCCGGCGTCGCGTGTGAAGGCCAGCACGCCGCGGTAGATCCACACCGCGCCGGTCTCGCCAGCGTGGTCGCTGCGCAGTTCGGCCACCATGAAGTCAGGCACGTGCAGCGTGGACGGCTCGAAGGCAGCGGCCATGCGCTGCATGGCCGGCCGCACGCGCAGAAAGCCGCGGTAGGCCGCCTCCATCAGCGGTGCCACGCCCGGCAAGGCGCCCAAGCGCGCCAGCCAACGCCAACCCGGCAGCGCCGCCCACAGTGCGATGAAGCCACGTGCGCCGCTGGCCAGCGAGCCATCGGCACATTGCACATGAAAGCGCCGCAGCAAATCGTCGCGGCTCACCGCCGCTGGCAGTGTGGACGGCAATGCGCCGCGGCTGATGTCCACGAAGTGAATCGGATCGGCCGACGGCAGATCACGATAGACCGCCATCTCGCGGCGGCACAAGGGGCAGGCGCCGTCGTACAGCACGGTGAGCGCACCGGCATCGCGGCAATCCGCGGGCGTCACTGCTGCGGCATTGGCAGCGGAAGGAGACGCGGCGGAAGAAGCGGCAGTAGAAGCGGCAGTAGAAGCGGAAAACGGATCGAGAGCAGCAGGCATGACCGGCATGCTGCCAGCCTGCCCGCAGCCCTGCCGGAGGCAGGTTACTTGATGGCGAAATCGGCCAGCGACTTGCCGGCGATCAGCGCATCACGCAGCCATTGCGGGCGCTTGCCGCGACCGCCCCAGGTCAGGCCAGCCTCATTGCGGAACTTCGGCACGATGGCGGCCTTGGCTGCCTTGCGCGTCTTGCGGCCCGGCTTGGACGCAGCGGCGGGGGCGGCCTTTGCAACGCTTGGTGCCTTGGCGCCGAGGCCCAGGTCGGCGGCGGTCAGGCCGTAATGTTCGATCGCCTGACGGATGCGGGCGACAACTTCGCCCACTTCCTTCTGGCGGAGTTTCGAGGCCTCGGCCTGCAAGGAAGCGATCTGTTTGGCAATCTGAGCGTAGGTCTTGGTCATGATTTGATGGGTCTCAATTGAACTCCCTGCGGGCGCGGCGGCGTGTCTTCCGTCGCTCTGGGTGCCTTGTTATGTTATTGCACCGCGGCCGCGAAGATAACACGCCACTGCGCGCATTCTGCACGCCGGCGGTAAATCGATGTGCATCGGATACCGTGCTGATCGGCAATTCGACGGCCGTTCGACTTCAAAGCCAGCGGCGACCCGCCGTGCGACCGAATCACTTCGTCATTGGGATGGCGACGCGGCGGGAAACACACCGCGGCTGACTTTCTGCCAGTACTTCGAGAACGAATGACAGGGCTGCGCCGGTTCGACAAACAAGCGCGGCGGTGCCTGCAGCGGCAGGCCGTGCAGCCACGGCTGCAGATGCGGGTCGGCCACGCCATGCACGGCCGCAGCGCCCGACAGCGCGGCGCGCAGTGTGGCCGCGTCCACCCACCACAGCTGTTCACATTGCGCGCGCAGCCGCGTGATGACGAACTGCCAGCGCCTGGCACTCCAGGGCCAGGCAGCGGGGAAGTCGGTGATGCACACCCCCAGGCGCAATGCGCCGGGCTGCGGCGCGGCGCCCAGCGACCAGGGGTGCAGCAATTGCACCTCGCGTCCTTGCAGGGCCTGGGGGTGCACCGCGTCGAAGGCCGCAGGCAGGTCGCCACTGGTCGGCGTTTCAGGCGGCATGGTCCACAGCGATGGCACATGCTCCTCTGACGAGGCATGCGACTTCGAATGCAGCACCGGCCGCGTCGATGCCGCCATGCGTTCCAGCGTTTCGTAATCGGTGTCGATCGCGCTGCCCGGGCTGTGCCAGGCTGCGGGTGCGTAGCGCGCAACGTTCTCGGCGTTGAAGAGATAGGGCTTGTGGCTGCCGGTGCCGGCCACCCACTGCCAGCTCAGATGGTTGCTGGCCAGATCGCCATCGAGCAGATGACCGTAAAGCCAGTCGGCACCGGCGCGCCAGTGCACCTTGCGCAAGTGCACGACATACGACGCCAGCCACATGCGGGCGTGGTTGTGCAGCCAGCCAGTGGCGTGCAATTCATGGACCGCCCGGTCGATCACCGGCAGGCCGGTGCAGCCGGCGGCGATGTCGGCCGGCAATTCGCGTGCATAGGCGGCATCGGGCAGCACGCCTTGGTGCAGCGACTCGAAGATGGCTGCACCGCGGTGTTGCCACACGTGATGGAAGTACGCCCTCCAGCCGAGTTCGAACACAAACTTGTGCTGCGCGTCCAGTGGGTGGCGGGCATGCACCGCCTGCAGCACCTGCGGCAGGCTCAGGAAACCGTGGGTGATGTACGGCGACAGGCGCGTCACTGCGCCATCGAGGTGGTTGCGTGTGCGCGCGTATTCG
>JBBSCX010000005.1:0-33548 GCA_038249905.1 Burkholderiales bacterium | reverse complement strand
GGCCCACACGTTGCCGGCATCGGCAAAGGCGAAGATGCGCAGCGAGCGGTCATTGCCCGTGCCGGGCACGGGGAAGTAAAGCTCGGCGTTGACGTTCAGCCGTTTCGAGCCGCCGATGTAGGCGCCCGTCGGGTCCACCGTGCCCAGCGAGTTCTGCTCGAAGGCGCGCACCGTGCCCAGGCCACCGCCATAGAAGTTCTTGAACACCGGGAAAGGCTTGCCGCACAAGCCCTTGCCGAAACCGAATTCGGCATTCACGCCCAGCGTCAGCCGCCAGGGCAGCGACATGTATTCCTGGTACTGGAGGTTGGTGCGCGTGTAGCGCACGTCGCCGACCCAGCCCCACTCGAGGTTGACACGCTGGTAGCGTCCGCTGGTCGGCACCAGCAAGCTGTCGCGGCCGTCGCGCGACCAGCCCAGCGTCAACGGGAAGGTGTAGCTGCTCTGGCCGTACAGCACGCGATAGTTCAGATAGCTCAGCGGGATGCCCACGGCGGTGCCGATCTTCGTGCGCTCCACGCCCTGGCCGATGAAGACCGTGTCGTACTCCGAGAACGGCACGCCGAAGCGCAGCGATGCACCCGGCGTCGTCAGTTCGTACTCGTCGCCCAGGCTGTTGAAGGGGCGCTGGGTACGATAGAAGACGTCGATGGCGCGCGAGATGCCGTCCACGGTCCAGTACGGATCGACCGTGCTGACCACCAGCAGGCGGCCGGCGCGGCTGGTGTTGAGCTCGATGCCCAGGTAGTTGCCGGTGCCGAAGGCGTTGTCCTGCTTGATCGAGGCGTTGAAGGTCAGCTTCTCGGCGTTCGAGTAGCCCGCGCCGATGAGCAGGTTGCCGGTCGGCTTTTCTTCGACCTTGACGATCAGGTCGACCTGGTCGGGTGCGCCGGGCACCTCCTCGGTCTCGATCTCGACTTCCTTGAAGTAGTCCAGCCGTATCAGCCTCTCTTTGGACAACTTGATCAAACTGCCGTCGTACCAGGCACTTTCGAGCTGCCGAAACTCGCGCCGGATGACCTCGTCGCGTGTGCGCGCGTTGCCCGAAACCTCGATGCGGCGCACATACACGCGCCGCTGCGGCTCGGCCGCCAGCACCACGATGACGGTGCCTGTCTCGCGGTCGATCTCGGGCCGCTGCTCGACGCGGGCGAAGGCGTAGCCATACAGGCCGAAGACGTCGTTGAAGCGGCGCACCGTGGCCGAGACCGCGTCGCCGTTGTAGGGCTGGCCCGGCCGCAGCGCGACGAAGGCACGGAACTCGTCCTCTTTGCCCAGGTAGTCGCCTTCCAGACGCACGCCGGTGACGGTGTAGCGCTGACCCTCGCGCAGGCTGATGGCCACCGAGATGCTCTGCTTGTCGGGGCTGATCGTGACCTGCGTCGATTCGACCGCGAACTCGAGATAACCACGGTTGACGTAGTAGGCGCGCAATTTCTCCAGGTCGGCGTTGAGCTTGGTGCGCGAATAGCGATCGTTCTTGCTGTACCAGCTGAACCAGCCGGTGGGCGAAAGCTCGAACAGCCCCATCAGTTCGGAGGTGCTGAACACTTCGTTGCCGACCAGGCGGATGTCGCTGATGCGTGCGGCCTCGCCTTCGGTCATCGTGAAGGTGACGTTGACCCGGTTGCGCTCCAGCGGCACGATGGTTGTCACGACTTCGGCGCCATACAGGCTGCGGCTGAGGTACTGGCGCTTGATCTCCTGCTCGGCACGGTCGATCAGCGCACGGTCGAAGGGCAGGCCTTCGCCGATGCCGGCATCCTTCAGCGACTTGGTCAGCGGGTCCTTGTCGAACTCCTTCAGGCCGACGAAGTTGACACTGGCGATGATCGAACGTTCATCGACGACAACGATGGGCACACGGCCCTCGATCTCGATGCGCACGTCCTTGAACAGGCCGGTGGCGAACAGCGATCGCAGCGCGGCCGAGCCCTTGTCGTCGGTGTAGGTGTCACCGACGCGGAAGGGCAGCGCCGCGAACACCGTGCCGGGGTCGGTGCGCTGCAGACCCTCGATGCGGATGTCCTGGATGACGAAGGGTTCGACGGCGTGGGCCGCCGGGAGGGCAGTGGCCAGGATGACCGCGCAAGCGGCCGCGGCCACCTGGACGGCGACCGGGCGCCCGGGCGCCAACAGGGAGACAGGGAACATGGGGGGGATCAGTGCAGGCCCAGCAAGCGGGCCACATCGTTGAACAGGGCGACCGACATCATCATCAGCAGCAGCGCTACGCCACCGCGTTGCAGTCGCGCCAGCCAGAGGTCGGACACCGGGCGCCCGGTGGCGGCCTCGAAAATGTAATACATGAGGTGACCCCCATCGAGCATCGGCAGGGGCAGCAGGTTCAGCACGCCCAGACTGACGCTCACCAGGGCCAGGAAACCGAGGTAGTAGGCCAGGCCCTGCTGCACCGCCTGGCCCGAATAGTCGGCGATGGTGATGGGCCCGCTGAGGTTCTTGATCGAGGCCTCGCCGATCAGCATGCGGCCCAGCATGGTCACCGTCAGCGCCGACACCTCCCAGGTGCGTTCGGCGCCTTGCACCAGGCCGTCGATCGGGCCCTTGCGCACCATCACCATCTCGGGCGGCTGGCCGACGAAGGCGTCGATGCGGCCCACCACAGTGCCGCGGTCGTCGACGGCCCGCGGCGCCACCAGCAGCGTCAGCACCTGCCCTGCGCGATCGATGCGCCATTCCTGCGGCGCGGGGACACCCGCTTCGGACCCGGCAACAACGCTGCGGCTGGCGCGGATGCGCTCGCGCAGGGTCTGTCCGTCGCCGATGGGCGCGCCGTCGACGCTGAGCACGCGGTCACCGCGCTGCAGGCCGGCACGTGCGGCCGGCCCTTCGGCCTTGACCTCGCCCAGCACCGGTTCGCTGAAGGCCGGTCCCAGGCCGATGCGCTGCATCAACGCAGCGTCGACCTCGCGCGACTCGATCTTGCTCAGGTCCAGTCGCAGGCTGCGCGTGCCGCGTCCGTCGCGGTCGCTGACTTGCAGGTCCAGCGGCTGGCGGTTCAGCGCCGCTTGCGTCACCTGCCAGCGCAGGTCGCTCATCGAGTCGACCTCGCGCCAGTCGGCTGATGAATCGCTGCTGCCGATGCCACTGTCGCCGTTGCCGTTGCCGGGCACGACGTTGATGGCACGCACCCAGTCGCCACTGCGAAAGCCAGCCTCGGCCGCCAGGCTCCCGGCCACCGGCGGGCCCAGCACCGCACGCGGCTCTTCAACGCCGATCCATTGCGCGGCCGCATACAGCAGCACCGCCAGCGCCAGGTTGGCCAGCGGGCCGGCGGCGACGATGGCAGCACGCTTGGGCAGCGACTGGCGGTTGAAGGCGCGATGCACATCGGCCGCCGGCACGTTGCCCTCGCGCTCGTCCAGCATGCGCACATAGCCGCCCAGGGGCAAGGCGCAGACGACGAATTCGGTCTGGTCCGGGCCGCGCTGCCAGCGCAGCAGCACGCGCCCGAAGCCGACCGAGAAGCGCAGCACCTTCACCCCGCAGGCCACCGCCGTGCGGTAGTGGCCGTACTCGTGGATGACGATGAGGATGCCCAGGGTGAGCAGGAAGGCAAGGACGGTGGTGATCATCAGGGGTTCAGGGTGACGCTTCGGCCGCTTCGGCCTGTTCGGCCTGTTCGGCCGATGGATTGGATGTGTTGTCGGGCTGCCCGCCGCGCCCGCTCGTCCAGCGCCAGCAGGTCGTCCAGCGAGCCCATGTCGGCCGCGGCCGGCAGCACGCCCGCCAGTGTGCGCGCATTGACGTCATGGATGCCGGTGAAGCCCAGTTGACCGTCCAGGAAAGCGGCCACCGCCTCCTCGTTGGCGGCGTTCAGCACGGCGCTGGTGCCGGCCGGGGCACGCAGCGTTTCCCAGGCCAGCTGCAGGCCGGGAAAGCGGCGCGGATCCGCGGCCTCGAAGTGCAGTGCCTGCAGGGCCAGGAAGTCCAGCCGCGGCGCGCCCGACTCGATGCGCTCCGGGAAGCTCAGACCGTAGGCGATCGGCACCTTCATGTCCGGTGTGCCCAGTTGCGCCAGCACCGAGCCGTCGCGGCAGGCCACCATCGAGTGGATGACGCTCTGCGGATGGATCACGACCTTGATCTGCTCGGGCGCCAGGTCGAACAGCCAGCGCGCCTCGATCACCTCGAGTGCCTTGTTCATCATGGTCGCGCTGTCGACCGAAATCTTGCGCCCCATGACCCAGTTCGGGTGGGCCACGGCCTGGGCCGGCGTCACCTCATGCAAGGTGTCGGGGTCGCGCTGCCGGAACGGGCCGCCGCTGGCGGTGAGCAGGATGTGGTCGATGTGGCGCGGCCAGCGGCTGCGGTCCTCGGGCAGGCACTGGAAGATGGCCGAGTGCTCGCTGTCGATGGGCAGCAGCGTGGCCCCGCCCTCGCTGACCGCTTGCATGAACAGTTGGCCGCCGACGACCAGCGCCTCCTTGTTCGCCAGCAACAGCCGCTTGCCGCTGCGTGCCGCGGCCAGGCAGGGCGCCAGGCCGGCGGCGCCGACGATGGCGGCCATCACGCTGTGCACCTCTGGTGCCGCAGCCAAGTCGCACAGTGCCGCGGCGCCCGCGTGGACCTCGGTGCGCAGCCCGGCGGCCTGCAGGCGCGTCTGCAAGGCGGCGGCGCGCGCCGCATCGGGCACCACCACCACGCGCGGCCGAAACTGCAGACATTGCTCGAGCAACGCGTCCATGCGCTGGTACGAGGACAGGCCGACGACTTCGAAGCGCTCGGGGTGGCGCGCCACCACGTCCAGCGTGCTGGTGCCGATGGAACCGGTGGAGCCCAGGATCACCAGGCGCTGCACGGCAGGGGTCGATGTCATCGGCGGGGACTCCAGGTCGGTGGTTGCTTCGTTCACGCCGGCATGCCAGGTTCAGGCGCCCAGCAGCGCGAGCGCGCCCAGGGCCAGTGGCAGCACCGGCAGCAAGGCATCGACGCGGTCGAGCACCCCGCCATGCCCGGGCAGCAGACCGCTGCTGTCCTTGGCCCCGGCCGCGCGCTTGACCAGGGACTCGAACAGGTCGCCGACCACGCTCATTGCCGCCAGCAGCAGCAGCACCGGCACGCTCAGCGCCCAGCCCGCCGCCTGCACCAGACGCGTGTAGAGACTGGCGCTGTCGACGGCGTACCGGCTGTCGATCCAGGTCCACAGCAGGGCCAGCAGCAGCACACCGACCAGGCCCGACCACACACCTTCCCAGCTCTTGCCCGGGCTGATCGAGGGCGCCAGCTTGTGCCGACCGAAACGGCGACCGCCGAAGTAGGCCGCGATGTCGGCCACCCAGACCAGGGCCAGCACCGACAACAGAAAGTTGACGCCGACCAGCCGCGCCTGCGCCAGTGCCAGCCAGGCCACGAACAGCAGCACCGCACCCAGAACCCAGCGCGCCGCGCGCGGCAGTCGCGGCCACGCCGCCGGGCCGCCGCGCAAGGCCCAGGCCCCACCCAGCACCCACAGCATGCCGGCCACCGCCCACAGCGCCGCCGGCGCGGCGTCCACGCCAGGGCCCAGCAGGGCGACGGCGCCTCCGGCAGCGAGCAAGCCTCCGAGCATCAGCGACAGCACCGGGCCAGCCTGGTTCAGCCGCGCCCACTCCCAGCCCGCCGCCGCGATCAGCAGCAGCGTCAGCACGGCAAAGGGCCAGGCGGCCTGCATCCACATCGCCGACAGCAGCACCACCAACAGCGCGACGGCTGTCATCACCCGTTGGGCGAGCATGGCCTCAGGCCAGAGGCCGGACGCAGCCGACGGCGCCGTGGCAGGCGCGCTCAATCCGCACCGACCACCACCGTGTTCGGGCGGATGCTGCCGAAGCGGCGGTCGCGCTGGGCGTAAGCCTCGAGCGCGGCATCGATCTCGGCATCGCCGAAGTCGGGCCACAGGCATTCGGTGAAGAAGAGCTCGGAATACGCCGCCTGCCAGAGCAGGAAGTTGCTCATGCGCATTTCACCGCCGGTGCGGATGAACAGGTCGGGGTCGGGCGCGAAGCTCAGCGCCATTTGGCGCGACAGGTAGTCCTCGCCGAAGTCCTCGGGCTTCACGCCATCGATCAGAGCCTGGCGGCAGGCTTGTACCACGTCCCAGCGACCCCCGTAGTTGAAGGCCACCGACAGCGTGATGCGACTGTTGTTGCACGTCAGGTGCTCGGCATGTTCCCAGGCCTGGCGGAGCTTGTCGGACACCGCACTGCGGTCGCCGATGATGCGGATGCGCACCCCGTCGCCCGCCATCTTGGCCAGGTACTTCGACACCGCCACCAGCACCAGGCTCATCAGACCGGAGACCTCTTCCGACGGCCTTTTCCAGTTCTCGGAACTGAAGGCGAACACCGTCAGGTACTCGACGCCGCGCGCAGCGAAGGCATCGACCGCGCGCACCAGCGCATCGACACCCTGCTTGTGGCCGAAGAAGCGCGGCATGTAGCGTTGCCGCGCCCAGCGGCCGTTGCCGTCCATCACCACCGCCACATGGCGCGGCACGGCCGCGGCCGGCATGTCGTTGGCAGGGACGAGCTTGTCTGAAAGAGGCAGGTGTGACATGGGCGGGCTGTGCACTGGGCAGCCTCAGACCGCCATGACCTCGGCTTCCTTGCCCTGCACCAGCTTGTCGACCTGGGCGATGGTGCCGTCGGTCAGGCGCTGCACCTCGTCCTGGGCACGGCGCTCCTCGTCCTCGGTCGCCAGCTTGTCCTTGAGCAGCTTCTTCAGTTGCTCGTTGGCCTCACGGCGCACGCTGCGCACGGCGATCTTGGCTTCTTCGCCCGCATGGCGCACGACCTTGCTCAGCTCCCTGCGCCGTTCCTCCGTCAGGGCCGGCATCGGCACCCGCAACAGGTCGCCCTGGGCGGCGGGGTTCAGCCCCAGGTCCGATTCTCGGATGGCCTTCTCGATCTTCGCGCCCATGCCCTTTTCCCAGGGCTGCACGCTGATCGTGCGCGCGTCCAGCAGGGTCACGTTGGCGACCTGGCTGATCGGCACCAGCGAGCCGTAGTAGTCGACCTGCACCTGGTCGAGCAGCCCCGGATGAGCGCGCCCGGTGCGGATCTTGTGCAATTCGCTCTTGAACGACTCGAGCGACTTGCCCATCTTCTGTTCGGCGTTCTTCTTGATGTCGGCGATCGTCATGGGTGCGGACATGGCAGTCGGTTGTGCGGTTCAGACATGCACCAGGGTGCCTTCGTCATCGCCTTCGACCACGCGCCGCAGCGCGCCGGGCTTGACGATGCTGAACACCTTGATGGGCAGCTTCTGGTCGCGACACAGCGCAAAGGCGGTGGCGTCCATCACCTGCAGGTTGCGCGAGATGGCCTCATCGAAGCTGATGCGCGCATAGCGCGTGGCCGTGGGGTCCTTGTGCGGGTCGGCGGTGTAAACGCCGTCGACCTTGGTGGCCTTCAGCACGATCTGCGCACCGATCTCGGCGCCGCGCAATGCCGCCGCGGTGTCGGTGGTGAAGAACGGGTTGCCGGTGCCGGCCGCAAAGACGACGACCTTGCCTTCTTCCAGGTATTGCAGGGCCTTCGGGCGCACATAGGGCTCGACCACCTGCTCGATGCTGATGGCCGACATCACCCGCGCCGTCATGCCTTCCTGGCGCATGGTGTCGGCCAGGGCAAGTGCGTTCATGACCGTCGCCAGCATGCCCATGTAGTCGGCCGTGGCGCGGTCCATGCCGACCGCGCCGCCGGCCACACCGCGAAAGATGTTGCCGCCGCCGATGACGACCGCCACCTCGCAGCCGAGTCGGGTCACGCCCTGGATCTCCTGCACCATGCGCACGATCGTGCCGCGGTTGATGCCGTAGGCGTCGTCGCCCATCAAGGCCTCGCCAGAAAGCTTGAGCAGGATGCGCTTGTAGGCGGGCATCGGGACGGGACCTCCGGAAGTGGTGAAACGCGGTCGAGTGTAAGCGGCGACAGCGCCCCTACCGGGGCCCGACGCGCCGCCGCAAACCTCTGCTTACTGGCCCTTGGCGGCGGCGATCTGGGCTGCCACCTCGGCCGCGAAGTCGTCGACCTTCTTCTCGATGCCCTCGCCCACCACATACAGCGTGAAGCCGGCGACCTTCGTGCCCTTCTCCTTCAGCATCTGCTCGACGGTCTGTTTGTCGTTCTTGACGAAGGCCTGGTTCAACAGCGACACCTCCTTCAGGAACTTCTGCACCGATCCCTCGACACGCTTGGCAACGATCTCGGGCGACTGCGCGGACTTGCCGGCAGTGACCGCGGCGGCCGAGTCCTCGGCGGCCTTCTCGGCCGCCACCCGGCGCTCGACTTCGATCAACTCGGCCGGCACGTCGGCCGTGGCCAGGGCCTTGGGCTTCATCGCGGCGACGTGCATCGCCACGTCCTTGGCCGCCATTTCGTCACCGGTGAACTCGACGACGACGCCGATGCGCGTGCCGTGCAGATAGCTGGCCAGCGCACCGCCACCGGCGTAGCGCCTGAAGCGACGGATCGACATGTTCTCGCCGATCTTGCCGATCAGGCCCTTGCGCACGTCCTCCACGGTCGGGCCGAAGCCGTCCTGCGCCAGCGGCAGCGCCGACAGCGCAGCCACGTCGGCCGGGGCGTGTTCTGCGGCCAGCCCAGCGACCGCCTTGGCGAAGGCGAGGAAGGCATCGTTCTTGGTGACGAAATCGGTCTCGCAATTGACTTCGACCAGGGCGCCCACGGTGCCATCGACAGAGGCCGTGATCACGCCCTCGGCAGTGATGCGCGAGGCGGCCTTGCCCGCCTTGTTGCCGAGCTTGACACGCAGGATTTCCTCGGCGCGGCCGGGGTCGCCTTCGGCCTCGGTCAGGGCCTTCTTGCATTCCATCATCGGCGCGTCGGTCTTGGCGCGCAGTTCGGCCACCATGCTTGCAGTGATTGCGGGCATTGAAATCTCTCCGTTGAACAGCAGTGCCCGGCGCGCCGCGGGGTGCGGAGCCGGGAAGCATCGACCCGCACCCGCAGCCGCGAAGGGCCTGCCGGGCGCGACGTGCGAACGATCAGGCTTCGGCGCTGACCTCGACGAACTCGTCAGTGCCGCCGACCGCCTGCACAACCTCGTTGGTCGCATTGGCACGGCCTTCCAGCACGGCGTCGGCCACCGACCGCGCATAAAGCGCCACGGCCTTGGCCGAGTCGTCGTTGCCGGGGATGACGTAGTCGATGCCCAAAGGCGAATGGTTGGTGTCGACGATGCCGATCACCGGGATGCCCAGCTTCTTGGCTTCGGCCACGGCGATCTTGTGGTAGCCGACGTCGATGACGAACATCGCATCGGGCAGCGCGCTCATGTCCTGAATGCCGCCGATGTCCTTCTCGAGCTTGATCAGGTCGCGGTCGAACAGCAGCGCTTCCTTCTTGATCATCAGATCGATGCCGGCGTCCTTGGTCGCCTGCATGTCCTTGAGCTTCTTCAGCGAACCCTTGACGGTCTTGAAGTTGGTCATCATGCCGCCCAGCCAACGCTGGTCGACGTAAGGCATGCCGCAGCGCTGGGCTTCCAGCGAAATCACCTCGCGCGCCTGGCGCTTGGTGCCGATCATCAGGATGGTGCCGCGCCGTGCGGACAGCTGGCGGATGAAGCGCATCGCGTCGTTGAACAACGGCTGCGTCTTCTCGAGGTTGATGATGTGGATCTTGTTGCGATGGCCGTAGATGTACGGGGCCATCTTGGGGTTCCAGAAGCGCGTCTGGTGTCCAAAATGGACACCGGCTTCCAGCATTTCACGCATGGAGACAGTCATGGGATCACTCCGAAGGTTGGGTCTAGAATCCCGCCGCTTCATCGGGGCCCCACGCCTTGCAGATTGCCTCGCGGAGGCTGCCTGCCTGGCTCGGTGAAGGCAGCCGCGGTTTCACGGTCTGCCCTGCATCGGTGGCCCCGACACCTTGGGTTCGGTCGGGTTCGCGATTTGCTTGCCCTGTCAGACCGGCTGCTTGCAGGTGGAACACCGGGTGACCGTGAGACACGCCCGCCCTGTTCCATAACACCCTGCCCAACAAACGCTCATCGAGGCAAACCCAATGACTTTATCACGCGCGCCCGGGCCCCCCAGGCCCGGCGCCTGACACCGTGCGTGTGTCTGTCATCGGCGCCGGCCTGGCCGGCGTGGCGACCGCGCATGAGCTGGTGCTTCGCGGCCACGAGGTGCAGGTGTTCGACCGCCGACCGGCCATCGCCAGCGAGTCCAGCTTCGCCGCGGCGGGTCTGCTTGCGCCAGGGCTGCTCGCCCTCGGCCTGACGCCACCCCCCGGCTTCTTCTCGGGCATCGCCAGCGCCCAGGCCGCCTGGCTATGGCGCTGCTGGCGCGCTCGGCGCGACCCTCGCCGCGCGGCACGCGACGCCAGTTTGCAGGCTCTGGCCCGCCTGGGCCGCGAGCGTGTGCACGACATTGCCACCCGGCTGCGCATGGACGTAGAGCAGACCAGCGGCGTGACCGTGCTGTGCCGCGACGAACCCCAGACGCGCACTTTGCGGAACACGCTCACCCGCCTGGCCGACGCCGCCCCGCCGCACCACTGGATTGACCCGGCGGCCTTGCATGCCCAGGTGCCAGCCCTGAACCCCAAGGCACAGCTGCACGCAGCGCTGCAACTGCCCCAGGACGGCACAGGCAACGCCCGCCACTACGCGCAATTGCTGAAGGACGAAGCGCAGCGACGTGGTGCAGTCTTCCATCTCTCGCAGTCCGTGCAGGCGCTGCGCCCCGGGACCCGCAGCGGCGCGCCCGTGCTGCTGGAACTGGCCGGGACGCCTGCCGGCGCACCCACCGAACCGGCGTTCGACGCCGTCGTCGTCTGCACCGGCGCCGCGGCCAACGCCTTGCTGCAGCCGCTGGCTTGCACCCTGCCCTTCGCGCGCGCCCATGTGCATGCCTTGACCGCGATGCTGAGCACCCACGACAGCCAGTGGCCGGACAGCCCGCAGGGGGCGTTTTTCGACCTCGGCACCGGCAGCGTCATCAGTCGCCTGGGCCCGAGACTGCGCGTCACCGGCGCCGGCACGATGGGCGGGACGGCGGACACGGTGCAGGACCGCGCGCTCAGGCGCCTGTACGGCGTGCTGGAGCACTGGCTGCCCGGCGTTGCGCAGACACGCACTGCCCAGCAGTGGAAGGGCGCTCGCGCCCTGGTGCCCGATGGCGCGCCGGTGTTGGGGGCCGCCCCCGGGCCGCGCGGCGCGGGCCTGTGGCTGAACCTCGGCCACGATCTGCACGGCTGGCCCCTGGCCTGTGGTGCCGCGGTGGTGCTGGCGGCGCAGATCGAAGGCGCCGCTGCGCCCGGTCTGCCTGATCTCGGCCCACTCGGCGCGGCGCGCTGGCGCTGATTGCCACGCCGCGCCACGGGCCGGCGCGAGAATCGGTGGATGTCCAAGCCCCGGTCCCCAGGCACTGCAAGCCGCCACATTGCTGCGGACTCCGGCCCTTGGCCCTTGCACGACATCGTGGCCACACGCCGCCTGGAGGCGCAGGCCCTGGCCGTCCACGCCCCGCACACGCTGATGCAGCGTGCCGGGTCCGCGGTGGCCCGTCTGGCGCTGGCGGTGGCGCCACAGGCACGGCGTGTGCTGGTGCTGGCCGGGCCCGGCAACAACGGTGGCGATGGTCTGGTGGCGGCGCGACTGCTGCACGGGCTGGGAATGCAGGTGCAGGTGCTGCGCCTGGCGGACCCGGCACGCCAGCCGGCCGACGCGGCCCATGCAGGCGCCGAAGCCGTTGCCGCCGGGTTGACTGTGCAGGACGCGGGCAGCCACGAGGGGCCTCTGCCGGACGCCGATCTGCTGATCGACGCGCTGCTGGGCCTGGGTGCTTCGCGTGAGGCCACAGGACCCCTCGCGGCGTTGCTGGCGCGCGCCCGGGAAGTCCGCGAGCGCGGCACGCGAGTGCTCGCCGTCGACCTGCCCAGCGGACTCGATGCCGACCGTGGCAGCGCCCCTGAGGGCACCTTGCCCGCCGACTGGACGCTGGCGCTGCTGACACTCAAACCCGGACTGCACACCCATCAAGGACGCGACCTTGCCGGCGACGTCTGGCTGGACACGCTGGGCCTGGACCTGAATACCGCCGACGCCAGCGCCTGGCTGGCGGGCCCCTGGCGAGCGCCGCCGCGCGCGCACGCGGCGCACAAGGGGATTTACGGCGACGTCATCGCCATCGGTGGCGCCGCCGGCATGGCTGGCGCACTGTGGCTGGCGGGCCGCGCGGCGCTCGCGGCCGGGGCTGGACGGGTCTACCTCAGCGCCCGCGACAGCACGGCCGCAGGCGCGGACCCCGCATGGCCCGAACTGATGTCGCAGCCTGCGGCCTGGAGCCTGCCGCCGGCACGCCTGGCGCGCAGCACCGTGCTCTGCGGTTGCGGTGGCGGCGAGGACCTGCGTGAAGTGCTGCCGCCGCTGCTGAGGCACGCCGCAAGGCTGCTGCTGGACGCCGATGCGTTGAACGCCGTCGCGGCCGAGCCGGGCCTGCGCAGCGCGATGCGCGGTCGCGCCGCACGCGGTCTACCTACCGTGCTGACGCCGCATCCGCTGGAAGCGGCACGGCTGCTGGGACTTGCCACGGCCGAAGTGCAGGCCGACCGTCTGCGCGCCGCACAGACGCTGGCCGACCAGTTGCAAAGCGTCGTGGTGCTGAAAGGCTCGGGCAGTGTGATCGCCACCCCGGCAGGCCATGGCCGGCCCGTGATCAACCCCAGCGGCAATGCGGCCCTGGCCACGGCCGGCACCGGCGACGTGCTGGCAGGTTGGCTCGCGGGGCGCTGGTCCGCCGCTGGCGCAGTGCATGCAACTTCAGGCGACGATGGCTCGTCGGCGATCGCGACTGCCACTGCCAGCGCGGCGCGCGCAGCCTCCGAAGCTGTCTGGTGGCATGGTCACGCCGCCGACCGGCACCGCGCCCGCGGACAACACGGCCCGTTGCGCGCCGCGGCATTGGTCGAGGCCCTGATGCAGGCGGGCTGAGCCCGCACGACATGCGCGAGACAGCGGCGAGCCCGCCGAGCGCCGAAGCCTTCTCAATCAGCGCCGAAGCTTGCTCGCCGAGCGCCGACGCGCCTGCTCAGCGCCTGGCGCGCGGTCTCGGCGATGTCTTGCGCGGCCCGGGCTTGCGCGAACGCGGGGGTCCGTCGCTCGCATGGCGCGACTGGCTGTCGCGCGTGGCGCTGCGGGCCATGCGATCGGCAGACTGCACCGCCTGCAGGGCCTCGGTGGCGCTGAGATCCGTGGCGGAATGGGCCGCCGCCGGTGTCGAAGTCTCCACCCCGGCAACCCCAGCCGAGCCAGCTGACGCCCGCGTTGCTTTCCCACCCTTGGCGGTCTTGCCGGCGCGACCGCCCTTGGGCTCGGGCCGGCCGGCCACCAGTATTTTGTCGCTCTCGCCCTCGCGCACCATGCGGAAGTCGATGCGGCGCCCGTCCAGGTCGACGCGGCTGACCTGCACCCGCACGCGCGCGCCGACGGCGAAGCGCACGCCGGTGCGCTCACCGCGCAATTCCTGGCGCAGTTCGTCGAAGCGGTAGTACTCGCCGCCGAGCTCCGTGATGTGCACCAGGCCTTCGACGTACATCGCGTCAAGGGTCACGAAGAGGCCAAACGCGGCGACGGCGCTGACGGTGCCGGCGAACTCCTCGCCCAGGTGCTCGCGCATGTAGCGGCACTTCAGCCACGACTCGACATCGCGGCTGGCCTCGTCGGCGCGGCGTTCATTGGCACTGCAGTGCACGCCTGCAGCTTCCCACAATGTGCCTTCCTGGGACAGCGGCTTGGCCGGCGCCTTGGCCACCTTGCCACCGCGGCGCAACTCGGGCACGCGCGTCAGCGCGTTGGGCACCAGGTGGTAACGCTTCTGCCCGAGCAGGGCCTTGATGACGCGGTGCACCAGCAGGTCGGGGTAGCGGCGGATAGGGCTGGTGAAGTGTGTGTAGGCCTCGAAGGCCAGGCCGAAATGGCCGGCATTGGTGGCGGTGTAGACCGCTTGCTGCATCGACCGCAGCAGCATGCTGTGGATCTGCGTCGCGTCGACGCGGTCTTGCGTGGCCTGTGCGATGGCCTGCATCTCCGCCGGCTGCGGGTCGTCGCTGAGGTGCAGGCCCAGGCCCAGCGCCTTCAGGTAGTTCTGCAGCGCCAGCCGCTTCTCCGGTGTCGGGCCTTCGTGCACGCGGTAAAGCGCCGGGTGCTTGGCCTGCTCGATGAAGGCGGCGGCGCAGACGTTGGCCGCCAGCATTGCCTCTTCGATCAGCCGGTGCGCGTCGGTGCGGGTGCGCGGCACGATCTTCTCGATGCGGCCGTTGGCGTCGCAGACGATCTGTGTCTCGGTGGTCTCGAAGTCGACCGCGCCGCGCCGCGCGCGCTGCTTCAGCAAGGCGCGATAGACCTCGTGCAGGTGCACCAGGTGCGGCACCAGCGCCGTGCGCCGGCCGGCCTCGGGCCCGCGCGTGTTGGCCAGGATCGCCGCCACCTCGGTATAGGTGAAGCGCGCGTGCGAATTGATGACGGCCGGGAAGAACTGGTATGCATCGATGCGCCCGTCGATGCCGACGATCATGTCGCAGACCATCGCCAGCCGGTCCTGCTCGGGGTTCAGCGAGCACAGGCCGTTGGACAACTTCTCCGGCAGCATCGGGATCACGCGGCGCGGGAAGTAGACCGAGGTCGCACGCTCGTAGGCGTCGTCGTCGATGGGCTCGCCGGGCTTGACGTAGTGACTGACGTCGGCAATCGCGACCAACAGCCGCCAGCCTTCGAAGGCGGTCTTGCCGCGGCCGCGCTTGAAGGGCTCGGCATAGACCGCGTCGTCGAAGTCGCGCGCGTCCTCGCCGTCGATCGTCACCAGCGGCACGTCGGTGAGGTCGACGCGGTTCTTCTTGTCGACCGGGCGCACACGCTCCGGCAAGGCCGCGGCCTGGGCCAGGGTCTCGGGGCTGAAGCGGTGCGGCACCTCGTACTTGCGCACCGCGATCTCGATCTCCATGCCGGCGTCGTCGATTTCGCCCAGCACCTCGACCACGCGGCCCACCGGCTTGCTGTGCAGCGAAGGCGGCTCGGTCAGTTCCACCGACACCACCTGCCCAGCGGCGGCGCTGGCAATGGCGTTCTTCGGGATCAGGATGTCCTGACCGTAGCGGCGGTCCTCGGGTGCCACCAGCCACTGCCCGCTCTCGTGCAGCAGACGGCCGATGATGGGCGTCTTGCGACGGTCCAGGATGTCGAGCACGCGGCCCTCGGGCCGGCCCTTGCGGTCGTAGCGAAGGATGCGGGCGCGCACGCGGTCGCGGTGCAGCACGCTTCGCATCTCCTGCGGCGTCAGGTAGATGGCGGGTTCGCCATCGTCGCGCACGACGAAGCCATGTCCGTCGCGGTGGCCTTCGACCCAACCGTCGACCTCGCTCAATAGTGCGGGCCCGGTACCGGGGTGGCTTGTTTGTACTTTTTCTTTGATGGTATAGTCCTTGGCTGTCCTGAGGCGTGAGTCACGGGGTGAAAGTCAGGCCCAGGTGGCGGAATTGGTAGACGCACTAGTTTCAGGTACTAGCGCTGAGAGGCGTGGAGGTTCGAGTCCTCTCCTGGGCACCAGATGATCTGACGAAAGTTGCTGATGAAGGCCGGTTCGCGAGAACCGGCCTTTTTTCATGGCCGGGCAGCTTTCGCAGAAAGCGTCCCGTTTTTCGGTCAGGGATCATTGAAGAAGGGACAAGTGATGGAACGAGCGCGTCAGCCCGCATTCAGACCGAGAACTTTCTCGCCAGCCCGTCGGGGCGCAGGTTGTCGTAGTCCTCGAAGGGCTGATGGATCCACGGGCTGGTGGGCAGATTCTCGACAAAGTAGTCCGGCGTGTAACTCGACACGCCCTTGACCCAGATCACCGCTGCCCGCAATTCCGAGATCGACGGCATGCCACGCAGCCGTTCGACCACCGCGCGCAGGGTCACGCCGGTATCGGCCAGGTCGTCGACCAGCAGCACGCGCCCGGCCAGTTCCCCCTTGGGCATGGTGATGTACTTGGCCAAGTCGAGCCGGCCCTGGATGGTGCCGGCGTCGGCGCGGTAGCTGCTGGTGGACATGATCGCCAGCGGCTTGTCGAACACGCGCGACAACACATCCCCCGGGCGCATGCCGCCGCGTGCCAGGCACAGGATCTGGTCGAACTGCCAGCCCGAGTTGTGCACCTTGAGCGCCAGGCGCTCGATCAGCATGTGGTACTCGTCCCAGGACACGTACAGGTGCTTGCCGTCGTCGGTGAGCATGCGGTCTCCTCAGTCAATCGGGGGTGATGTGAAGATCGGCGGCCGAAGTATTCAGGGCCGGAAGGGGTGACGGAGCAGGATCGTGTGCACCCGGTCGGGGCCAGTGGACACCATGTCGATCGGCGCACCGATCAGTGCCTGCATGCGTTCCAGGTAGCGCCTGGCGTTCAAGGGCAATTGTTCCCAGTTGGTCAGGCCGGCGGTGGTATCGGACCAGCCCGGCAGCGTCTCGTAGACCGGTTCGCAATCGGCGATCTCGTCGGCGTCCAGAGGCAGTATGTCCAGCAGTCGCCCGCCCAGCTTGTAGCCGGTGCAGATGCGGATCTCGGGCAAGCCGTCGAGCACGTCGAGCTTGGTGATGCACAAGCCCGACAGGCCATTGATGATGACGCTGCGCTTCAACGCCGCCGCATCCAGCCAGCCACAACGCCGCGCGCGGCCGGTCACGGTGCCACGTTCCTGACCGACGGTGGACAGATGGTGGCCGACGCTGCCGGCCTCATCGATCGGCAATTCGGTCGGGAACGGACCGCCGCCGACCCGTGTGGTGTAGGCCTTGGTGATGCCCAGCACATAGTGCAGCATGCCCGGGCCCAGACCCGATCCAGCCGCGGCGTTGCCGGCCACGCAGTTGCTGGACGTGACGTACGGATAGGTGCCGTGATCGATGTCCAGCAAGGTGCCCTGCGCGCCTTCGAACAGCAGGTTGGCGCCATCGCGGTGGGCGTTGAAAAGGCGGTAGCCGACATCGGCCATCATCGGGCGCAGTTGCTCGGCAGCGCGCAGCACCTCGTCCAGCATGGGTTGCAGCGTCAGCGGCTTGGCGCCCAGCATGTGCACCAGTTCGGCGTTGTGCAGGTCCAGCAGTTCATGCAGTCGGGCTTGCAGCCGTACCGGGTGTTTCAGGTCCTGCACGCGCAGCGCTCGGCGCGCCACCTTGTCCTCGTAGGCCGGGCCGATGCCCTTGCCCGTGGTGCCGATCTTGCCGCTGCCGCTGCGCTCGCGCTGTGCCTCGCGCGCCTTGTCGATCTCGACGTGGAACGGCAGGATCAGCGGGCAGGATTCGCTCAGGAACAGGCGCGAGCGCACGTCCACACCCAGCGCCTCGATGCGCGCGATCTCGCTCAGCAGGTGCGCCGGGTCGACCACCACGCCGTTGCCGATGTAGCAGGCCACACCCTCGCGCATCACGCCCGAGGGGATCAGTTGCAGCGCCGTCTTGCGACCGTTGATGACCAGCGTGTGGCCGGCGTTGTGGCCGCCCTGGAAGCGCACCACCCCCTGGGCGTGATCGGTCATCCAGTCGACGATCTTGCCCTTGCCTTCGTCACCCCACTGGGTACCGACGACGACGACGTTGCGGCCTGCGCCGGCGCGGATTCCTTGATGCATGTTGTCGTTTCCTTGGCGTGCGCTCAGCGCGTCAACCCCGCGGGTCAGCCGGCGCCATGTTCGTGATCGAGCGGCAGCGTGCGCAGCGCCCAGTGTCCGGCCACGGCCACGAGTTCGCGGTCGAAGTGCAGTACCTGGGTGTCGGGCTCGTCGCCGGGCAACACTGCCACCACCGTCTCCCCGGCTTCGCGCAGGCGGCGCACGGCAGCGCGCAGCGTCGGGTCCTCGCCCCAGGGCGCGCGAATGGCCGGGAACGGCGCCGCGGCGGGGCCGGACTCGGCCAGCGTCTTCAGGTCCAGGCTGAAGCCGACCGCCGGGCGGTTGCGGCCGAAGACGGCACCAACCTCGTCGTAGCGCCCGCCGCGTGCGAGCGCGTCGCCTGAGCCGGCGGCGTAGAGCGCAAAGCGCACGCCGCTGTAGTAGGCGTGGCCGCTGGTGTCGGCCAGGTCGAAGCCCACCGTCAGCCCGGGGTAGGCTGCGCGCAGGTGCGTGGCCAGCCAGTCCAGTTGCACCAGTGCCTCGTGCAACAGCGGCCGCGCCGGCAAGGCGGCACGCGCTGCAGCCAGTACCTCCGCCCCGCCGTACAGGCGCAGCAGCGCGTGCAGGGCCTCGCGTGTGGCTGCCGGCGCAGCTTGCGCGGCTTCATCCACGGCGGCGGGGTCCTTGGTCGACAGCGCCTGCAGCACGGCCTGCAGCTGCACCATGTCCAGCGGCACACCCGCCAGTACGGCACGCAGCACCCGTGCATCGGCCAGGTCGATGACCAGGCCGTTCACGCCGGCGGCCTGCAGGCAGTCCAGCGCCAGTTCGGCCGCCTCGAGATCGGCCTCCAGGCCTGCGTGGCCGAAGATCTCGGCACCGAACTGCAGCGGCTCGCGCGTCGCATTCAGCCCGGCCGGCCGCGTGTGCAGCACCGGACCGCAATAGCAAAGCCGCGTCACACCTTCGCGGTTCAGCAGATGGGCGTCAATGCGCGCGGCCTGCGGTGTGGTGTCGGCGCGCACGCCCAGCGTGCGGCCGCTGAGCTGGTCCACGAGCTTGAAAGTCTGCAGATCGAGCTCGCGCCCGGTGCCGGACAGCAAGGCATCGAGATGCTCCAGCAACGGCGGCATCACCAATTCGAAACCGTAGCCGCGGGCGCGATCGAGCAGCAGGCGGCGCAGATCTTCGATGCGGCGGGCCTGCGCGGGCAGCACGTCCGCGACGTGCTCGGGCAACAGCCAGGCAGAAAGCATCGGGGTGTATGGAAGTGACGCGGAATTGTAGGGGGAGGGGTCCGGCGTCCGAACCGTGCCGCCGATGCCAGCGACCGCATGCACCGTCGGGGTCGTCGCTTCAGGCCACGAACAGCAGCATCAACAGCCCCGCGGCCACTGCCATCAATCCGATGAAACGGATCTGGCCGTCGTTCATGCGCGTCGCGCGCTCAAACATCTCACGCCAGGTCGAGGGGCTCACAAAGGGCAGTAGGCCTTCGATCACCAGCATCAGCGCGATCGCGCCGAACAACCACTCGCCCATCGCCGTGCACCGGCCGCCACTGCGTTGCCGCGGTCCGCCTCCGGGCTCAGCGCGTCGCCGGCGCGCTGTTGCCGCGCATGGCGCGGAAGAACTCGCCGTTCTGGTCAAGCACCATCACATCGGCCTTGCTGCGAAAGGTCGCACGGTACGCCTCCAGGCTGCGATAGAACTGCGCGAACTGCGGGTCGCGGCCGAACGCTTCAGCGTACAGCGCCGAGGCCTTGGCATCGCCCTCGCCCTTGATCTTCTGCGAGTCTCGATAAGCCTCGGCGACGATGACCTCGCGCTGCCGGTCGGCGTCGGCGCGGATCTTCTCGCCATCGGCAGCCCCCTGCGAACGAAGTTCGTTGGCGACCTGCTTGCGCTCGGACTCCATGCGCCGGTAGACCGAGTCGGTGATGTCGGCGACGAAGTCGACGCGCTTGATGCGCACGTCGACGATCTCGATGCCAAAGGCCTTGGCCTCGTCCGCCAGACGGGAACGCACGTCCTGCATCACGCGTTCACGCTGCGTGGCCAGCACGCCGCGCACGTCGCGCTTGGTGATCTCCTCGTTGAAGGCAGCCTGTACCACCGGCGCCAGACGCGTTTCGAGATTGCGGAAATCCACGCCGTTGTTGCGGATGAACTGGCGCGGTTCGGAAATGCGCCACTTCACCAACCAGTCGATGACGAGGCTCTTCTTCTCGGCCGTGAAGATCGGCCGTGTCTCGGGGCTGTCCAGGGTCTGGATGCGCTTGTCGAGAAAAACCACGTTCTGGAACGGTGGCGGCAACTTGAACTTCAACCCCGGATCGGTGATGACTTCCTTGATCTCGCCCAGCGCATAAACCACGCCGACCTGGCGCTGGTCGACGACGAAGAGCATGCTGGCAGCGAGCATCAGCGCGATGAAGGCGCTGGCAATGACGATTCCGATCTTGTTCATGCGTAGGTACGGTGTGGCTGTGGCGCGGGCTCAGCGGCCCTCGCGGTCGCGGGCGCGGGAGTTTTCGCGCGAACGGATGTCCGAGGCGCTGCTGACGCCCGACCCATCCATGGGCGTGGGTGTGTTGATGGCCGCACCGGGCGCGGCTGCCGGCGCTGCCGCGCCAGCCTGCTGCAGCAAGCGGTCCAGTGGCAAGTACAGCAGGTTGCTGCCGGTGCGGCTGTCGACCATCACCTTGCTGACGTTGGAGTAGACCTGCTGCATCGTCTCCAGATACAACCGATCGCGTGTCACGCCCGGGGCCTTGCGGTACTCGGTCAGCACCGAGCGAAAACGCTCGGCATCACCGTCCGCCTGCGCCACGACGCGCGCGCTGTATCCCTGCGCTTCTTCCAGCAGACGCGAGGCCGTGCCGCGCGCCTTCGGGATGACGTCGCTGGCGTAGGCCTGACCTTCGTTCTTGAAGCGGTCGCGGTCGGCCCCGGCCTTGACGGCGTCGTTGAACGCGGCCTGCACGGCATCGGGCACCTGCACGCTCTGCAGGTTGACGTTGGACACGATCACGCCCGAATTCAGGCGATCGAGCTGGGCCTGGATCGATGTGACCAGATCGGCGGCGATGGCGTCGCGCTGCTCGTAGAGCACCGAATCGACGCTGCTGCGGCCGACGATCTCGCGCACGGCGGTCTCGGCCGCCTGCATCACGGCCTCGTCGGGGTTGCGGTTCTCGAACAGATAGTCGCGCGCGTTGGAACGGCGGTATTGCACGGTGAAGCGCAGGTCGATGATGTTCTCGTCCTGCGTCAACATCGATGAGTCTTTCAGCCCCGTCACCTGGGCCACCGTGGCGCGACCGACCTCGACCGACTGCAATTGCGAAACCGCCACCGTCTCGTGCGCCTGGATCGGGTACGGCAGCCGCCACTGAAAGCCGGCGTCGGTGGTCGCGCTGTACTTGCCGAAGGTGGTGACGACCGATTGCTGGCCTTCCTGCACGATGTAGAACCCGCTGCCCAGCCATACCAGCAGCAGCACGACGCCAATCAGGCCGGCGCCGATCCCCGCGCTCTTCATGTCGGGCTGGAAGGACGGGCCGCCACCCCGGTCGTCGCCGCCCCCGCGGCCGGTGCCGCCGCCCTGGCCACCGCCCTTGCCGCCGAACAGGCCGCTGAGCTTGCGATTGAAATCGCGCCACAACTCGTCCAGGTCGGGCGGACCGTCGTTGCGGTTGTTGAAGATCAGCGCCCGGGCGGCCGCGGCCAGGGCCGAGAAGCGGGTGCGCAGGCTGTCGCCGAACCGGTCCGCGTCAGCGTTGCCGGCACTGCGTGCCGTGCGGTCGGTGGTGGCCGTGAAGGCCTCGAATGGAGAACGTGTGCTCATGCCAGGGTAGAAAGCGCCGGGACGGCGTGGTGTGGAACAGCGGATGCGTCGGCATCACGCACAGGGAGAATGGGGGCGGCAATGGCGGCGATGGCCTCGCGCAGTCGGCCCAGGCCCTCGCCGCGAGCGGCGCTGACGAAGACGCGAGGATGTCGCACACCGGGATGAAGTTCGTCGTCGTCCAGCCGCAGCCGCGGCTCGCGACCGGGTTCGAGCAGATCGCACTTGTTGAAAACCAGAAGTTGCGGCACCTCGGCGGCACCGATCTCGTGCAGCACCCGCTCGACCTCGGCCACCTGTTCGTCCACATGCGGACTGGCGGCATCGATGACGTGCAGCAACAGGTCGGCGTCGGCGGCCTCGCGCAGCGTGGCCTCGAAGGCCTCGACCAGCTTGTGCGGCAGGTCGCGGATGAAGCCGACCGTGTCCGACAGGCTGACCGAGCCCGCATCCTGGCCCAGCCAGAGCGCACGCGTGGTGGTGTCCAGGGTTGCGAACAGCTGGTCCGCGGCATAGCTTCGCGCCTTCACCAGGGCATTGAACAAAGTGCTCTTGCCGGCGTTGGTGTAGCCCACCAGCGAAATGCGGAAGCTGCCGCGCCGTTCACGCGCCTTGCGTTGCGTGCTGCGCTGGCGCTTGACCTTCTCCAGCCGCTCCTTCACGGTCTTGATGCGGTCGCCGATCATGCGTCGATCGAGTTCGATCTGCGCTTCGCCCGGGCCGCCGCGCATGCCAATGCCGCCGGCCTGGCGTTCCAGGTGGCTCCATCGCCGCACCAGGCGTGTGGACAGGTACTGCAAGCGCGCCAGTTCCACCTGCAACTTGCCTTCGTGGCTCTGCGCGCGGGCGGCGAAGATGTCGAGGATCAAGCCGGTCCGGTCGGCGACCGAGACGCCGAAGTGACGTTCAAGATTGCGCTGCTGGGCCGGGCTCAGGCTCTGGTCAAAGATCACGCCACGGGCACCGGTGCCCTCGACCAGGGCCTTGATCTCGTCGGCCTTGCCACTGCCCACAAACAGCGCGGGGTCGGGCGCCCGCCGTTTGGCGGTGACGCGCGCCACCACCTCGTCGCCGGCGGAAGTGGCCAGCAGGGCGAGCTCTTCGAGCATGGGATCGAACGCCCCAGCGCCGAAATCGACGCCAACGAGCACCGCCCGTGTCAGGGCGGGACCGGCGGTCGCGCCGGAAGCAGCGTGCTGTGTCAAGGTGTGCAGTGGCAGTGCCGGGGCCGTGGCGAAGGCGCTCAGGCGGCCGGCTCGCTGTTCTCGTTGGCGTGGAAGTTCACGGCCCGGCTGGGCACCACGGTCGAGATCGCATGTTTGTAGACCATCTGGGTCACGGTGTTCCGGAGCAGCACCACGTACTGGTCGAAGGACTCGATGTGCCCTTGCAGCTTGATGCCGTTGACGAGATAGATCGACACCGGCACATGTTCCTTGCGCAGAAGATTGAGGAAGGGATCCTGCAAGAGTTGGCCTTTGTTGCTCACGATATGCTCCGTGTTTGAGGGGTTACCCGAAGCCAGGCACGTTATCACAGGCCCTGTTGCCAAAGCCCGCCGCCGGCAAAGGCCCCGCAGCCGGCGTGCGGCTGCGGCGCGGGTGAAAAAGCCTCATGCGCCGTCGCGGGTGTCGAAGGGATTGGCCGAAGAGCGCATCTCTATGCGCACCGGCGTTCCGACCAGCTTGAAGTGCTCGCGCAGCCGGCCCTCGAAAAAGCGCTTCCAGCCGTCGGTGATGTGTTCCAGCGAATTGCCGTGCACCACCACCAACGGCGGGCTCATGCCGCCCTGGTGGGCGTAACGCGGCTTGGGGCGGAAGCGACCTTCGCGCCGAGGCGCCTGGTGTTGCACGGCCTCGATGAGCAAGCGCGTCAGCACCGGCGTGCCCATCTTGATCGTGGCCGAGGCATGCGACTGCAGCAAAGCCTTCCACACCGGGCCCAGGCCCTGGCGCTTCCTGGCCGAGATGTGCAGCACCGGCGCGAACTTCAGGAAGGCCAGGCGGGTTTCGATCGAACGCTGCAACTGCTGGCGCTGGTACTCGTCGGTGGCGTCCCACTTGTTGATCGCCACCACCACGGCGCGGCCGCTTTCCAGGATGTAGCCCGCGATGTGCGCGTCCTGCTCGCTCACGCCCAGCGTGGCGTCGATCAGCAGCAGCACCACATGGGCATCGGCGATCGCTTGCAGCGTTTTGACGACCGAAAACTTCTCGATCGCCTCGAACACCTTGCCCTTGCGTCGCAGCCCGGCCGTGTCGATGAGCTCGAAGCGGCGCCCGTCGCGCTCCAGCGGCACGTGGATGGCGTCGCGCGTGGTACCCGGCTGGTCGAACGCGACCAGGCGTTCTTCGCCCAGCCAGGCGTTGATCAATGTGCTCTTGCCGACGTTGGGGCGGCCGGCCACGGCCAGGCGGATGGGCTTGTCTTCGGCCCCGGCATCGGGCTCGTCGTCCGGCGGCGGCGCGAAGTCGGCCAGGGCGGCATCGAGCAGGCTGCGAATGCCCTGCCCGTGCGCCGAGGAGATCGGGTGCGGGTCGCCGATGCCCAGTTCATGGAACTCGCCCAGCAGCGGGCTGTCGATCATGCCCTCGGCCTTGTTGGCCGCCAGCACCACTCTCTTGTGCGTGCTGCGCAGGAAGCGCGCGATGTCGTGGTCCTGCGCCGACAGGCCGGCGCGCACGTCGACCACAAACACCACGGCGTCGGCCTCGGCCACCGCCTGGCGCGTCTGCTTGGCCATCTCGGCCACCACACCGGTCGGCTTCTCGGGCTCGAAGCCGCCGGTGTCGACGACGATGAAGTCGTGCCCGGCGTGCTTCGCATCGCCGTAATGCCGGTCGCGTGTCAAGCCGGCGTAATCGGCCACGATGGCGTCGCGGCTCTTCGTGATGCGGTTGAACAGCGTGGACTTGCCCACGTTGGCACGGCCGACGAGGGCGATGACCGGCTTCATGTGCCGCCTCCGGGCCCGCGCTGGGCGCTCACTTCGGGCGTCACTTCGGGCGTCACTTCTGGCGTCACTTTGGACGTTGCTGCGGGCGTCACTTTGAGCGTCACTTTGGACGTTACTGCGGGCGTCACTGCGGGCGGAAGGCCCAGAGCCCGCCGCCGCGCGTGGTCACCAGCATGGTGTTGCCGCTCAGCACCGGTGTGCCGATGACAGGCGAGTTGTCGGGGCGCAAGCGCAGCTGGGCGCTGCCGTCGGCGGCGGACAGGAAGTGCACATAGCCCTCGCTGTCGCCGAACACCACCACCGGGCCCACCGCCAGCGCGCCGCTCAGCCCGCGGTACAGCAACTTCTCGCTGGTCCAGGCCACGTCGCCGTTGTCGCTGCGCCAGGCGGTGATGCGGTCGCTGGCATCGGCGCCGTAGACGCGTTCGGCATCGGCGGCCACGGCCTGGATGCCGCCCACCGTGCGCGACCACAGCAAGGCACCGCGCGCGGCATCCACGCAAGCCACGGCCGACTGGAAGGCGCGGGCACAGACGCGGTCACCGACGCGCACGGCAGGGCCGACCAGGTCGGACAGGCGCTCGACCTCGTTGCTGCCGCGCGGCGTGGCCATCGGCGCGTCCCACAGCACGGTGCCGCGCAAGGGGTCCACGCCGGTCAGGCGCGCACCCTGTGCCACCAGCAGCACATTGCGCCAGGGCAGCAGCACGCTGGCCTGGGCCAGGGTCAGCGCATCACCGGGGCGCTGCAGCACCCACAGGCGGCGTCCGTCGAGGGCGTCGAAGGCATGCACAGCCCGGTCGACGCCGATCACGAACACACGTTCGCCCGCCACCAGCGGCGGCGTGACGACGCTGGACGGCAGACGCTTGCGCCACACCTCGCGGCCGGCCTCGAAGGTGACCACCTCGTTGCCGCGCGTGACCACGCTGGTGTGGCGCCCGTCGCTGCCGACGCCGGCCGAGACCGCGTCGCCGGCGCTGGCGCGCCAGCGCTCGCTGCCGTCCTGAGCGTTCAGCGCCAGCACATTGCCGCGGTCGTCGGCGACATGGAATACGCCGTCGCGCACTGCCGCCACCAGCGGAAACCCGATGCCCGACAGGCGCGCCTGCCACACCAGCTGCCCCGTGATGGCCGGCGTGACCGTCTCCAGCGGGGTCGGCGGCGGGCGGTCTGAAGCGCATCCAGCAAGGACGGCCACGGCCGCACCCAGCGTCAGCAGCGCGGCAAGCACCCGGCCCGCTGTGCTGCGGTGTGTCCTCCGCTGGGCCGTCATTTGGCGGCTCCGGAGGCAGCCACCGAGGCTGACGATGCCGTCGCCGGCGTCGCCAGCGTCGGTGGCGTCGATGGCGCGGAGGCCGTCGCCCCGCCGGCTACCACGGGCGCAACACCGGGCGGTGCGCCCATGGCCGTCAATTTGGCCTCGAGCACGCGCCTGTAATCGATGCCCTCACCCAGGGCCGCGTAGGCCGCCTGGTAGGCGCTGCGCGCCTCGGTGGCCTTGCCCTGCGCCGCGTAGATATCGCCGCGGCGATCGGCCACCAGGCCCTCGAAGGCCGGCGAGGTGGAGCTCAGCACCGCCAATGCGGCGTCGTGCTGCCCGGCCTCGGTCAACAGGCCCGCCAGGCGCAAGCGCGCAATGGTGGCCACCTCGGGCTCGACGGCGTGGTCGGCCACCCACTGCAGGCTGGCACGCGCAGCCTCGGCCTGGCCGGCTTCGAACTGCACCTGCGCCGCCAGCAGACCGCCCTGCTGGGTCCAGGCCGTCTTGGGGTAACGCTCGCGCAGGTCGCCGAAGATGCGGCCGGCACGCTCGGCGTCCTTGGCTGCGGCAGCGCGGTCAAGCTCGTCGTACATCGCTCCGGCCTTCAAGCCCTGCTCGCGCTGCCAGTAGTTCCATCCATTCCAGCCGGCGATGCCGCCGAGCACCAGGATCAAGACCCAGGTGATGGGGTTGCCGTACTGGCGCCAGAAGGACTTCAGCGCGTCGAGCTGTTCCTGCTCCTGCAGGTCGAGTTGTGTGGCCATGGATGCTTGGGAGTCTGTGTTCAGGAGGGCGCGGAGGCCCTTGCCGCGACCGATGCGCGTGTTTTGCGACTTGCGCCTGTTCTGCCTGTTTTGCCTGTTTCGCCCGTTGCCCCTGTGGCGATGGCGGGCCTGACGGCCGTAGCGCAAAGCCGCGGATTATGGCGCGCGCAGTTCGTGCGCCCATTCGGCCACACGGGCCAGGTCGCGCAGGCGCTGCGTGGCGTCGGCCTCGCGCAGCGGCTTCACCGCCACCTGCCCCGCTGCACGCTCGTCGGCACCGAACACCAACGCATGGCGCGCGCCGCTGGCGTCAGCCTTCTTGAACTGCGACTTCATGCTGCCCCAGCTGTCCCTGCCCGCCGCGTGCATCAGTACCGCCAGACCCGAGGCACGCAGCGCCTCGACCGTCTGCACGGCCTGCGGCAGGGCTGCCGCGTCCGGCACCACGGCGTAGGCATCGGGTGGCGCTGGGGGCGGCTCGATGCCCTGCTGATGCAGCAGGTCCAGCACGCGCTCGACGCCCATGCCCCAGCCGATGCCCGGTGCCGGCTTGCCGCCGAGGGATTCGGACAGGCCGTCGTAGCGCCCGCCGCCGCAGACAGTGCCCTGGGCGCCGAGACGGTCTGTCACCCACTCGAACACGGTGCGACAGTAGTAGTCCATGCCGCGCACCAGGCGCGGATTGACGCGGTAGGGCTGACCGGCCGCGTCCAGCGCCGCGCACAGCGCGTCGAAATGCGCACGCGAGGCTTGGCCCAGATGGTCTATGAGCCTGGGCGCGCCCTCCAACAAGGCTTGCATGGCCGGGTTCTTGGTGTCCAGGATGCGCAGCGGGTTGCTGTGCAGGCGTCGCTGCGCCTCCTCGTCCAGCTGTTGGGCGTGGGCCTCGAAATAGGCGACCAGCGCAGTGCGATGTGCGCGTCGTTCAGCCGGATCACCGAGCGTGTTGAGCTCCAGCCGCACGTCGGTGAGACCCAGGTCCCGCCACAGGCTGCGGCACATCAGGATGACCTCGACATCGACATCGGGGCCACCGAAGCCCAGGGCCTCGACGCCGACCTGATGGAACTGCCGGTAGCGCCCGCGCTGCGGACGCTCATGCCGGAACATGGCGCCCATGTAATACACACGCTTGCCGCCGTCGTAGAGCAGCGAATGCTCGGTGGCCGCGCGCACCACCCCGGCCGTGCCTTCGGGACGCAGCGTCAGCGCGTCACCGTTGAGTCGGTCCTCGAAGGAATACATCTCCTTCTCGACGATGTCGGTGACCTCGCCCAGCCCGCGCACGAACAGCGCCGTGGGCTCGACGATGGGCGTGCGGATCGACTGGTAGCCGTAGCGGTGCATCAGCGCACGCACGGTGTCTTCGAACCATTCCCAGCGCGCCGATTCGGGCGGCAGGATGTCGTTCATACCCTTGACGGCGCGCAGCGGCGTCCGGTCGGGTTGTGCGGTAGGCGCTGCGGCGGACGCGGTTCGCAGGACCGTGGTCTTGTCGTTCATGGCATCAGCGCCGCGTCAATGCGCGGCCGTGACGCTGTCCATGCGCGCACCGAAGCGGCGTTCGATATAGCTCTCGACGAGCTTGTGGAACTCCTGCGCAATGCCCTCGCCGCGCAGCGTCAATGCCTTCTCGCCGTCGATGAACACCGGCGCGGCCGGCGCCTCGCCGGTGCCCGGCAGGCTGATGCCGATGTCGGCGTGCTTGCTCTCGCCCGGACCGTTGACGATGCAGCCCATCACCGCCACCTTCAGGCCCTCGACGCCAGGGTACTTGGCCTTCCACACGGGCATCTGCGCGCGCAGGAAGTCGTCGATCTGCTTGGTCAGTTCCTGGAAGGTGGTGCTGGTGGTGCGGCCGCAGCCGGGACAGGCGGTCACGCTGGGGTTGAACTGGCGCAGGCCCATTGCCTGCAGGATCTCGAGCGCCACCACCACCTCCTGCGTGCGGGCCTCGCCGGGCTGCGGCGTCAGGCTGACACGGATGGTGTCGCCGATGCCTTCCTGCAGCAGGATGGACAGCGCCGTGGCGCTGGCCACCGTGCCCTTGGTGCCCATGCCGGCCTCGGTCAGGCCCAGGTGCAGCGGGTAGTCACAACGCCGCGCCAGCGCCCGGTACACGCTGACCAGGTCCTGCACCCCGCTGACCTTGCAGCTGATGACGATCTGCTCGGCCGTCAGGCCCAGTTCCTGAGCATAGGTGGCCGATTCGAGCGCCGACTGGATCAGCGCCTGGTACATCACCTGCTTGGCTTCCAGCGGCTGCGCGCGGCGGCCGTTCTGGTCCATCAACTCAGACAGCAGTTCCTGGTCGAGGCTGCCCCAGTTGACGCCAATGCGGACCACCTTCTGGTACTTGGCTGCGGCCTCGATCATCATGGCGAACTGGCGGTCACGCTTGTCACCCTTGCCGACGTTGCCGGGGTTGATGCGGTACTTGCTCAGCGCCTGGGCCATCGCCGGGTAGTCGGTCAGCAACCGGTGGCCGTTGTAGTGGAAGTCGCCGACCAGGGGCACCGGGATGCCCATGCGGTCGAGCTGTTCACGGATGTGCGGCACGGCCTCGGCAGCCTCGGGCGTATTGACGGTGATGCGCACCATCTCGCTGCCGGCCTGCGCCAGTTCCTTGACCTGGATGGCGGTGCCGATGACGTCCACCGTGTCGGTGTTGGTCATGCTCTGCACACGCACCGGCGCATCGCCTCCGACGGTGACGACATGCTCGCCCCAGGCCACGCGCGCCTGGCGGCTGCGGCGCGGCGCCGGGCTGGCGGCGTCGATGATGTCGATGAGATCGGGTGCGTTCATGGCGTGGACGGGTGGGGGCCGCTCGGGAGGCTGTCGGGATGCTGTCGGGCCGCGATTGCAGGACTCAGCGCAACTGCAGGCGGGCGATGTTGTCGAGGGTGCGTGGCGCCAGGTCCACCCGCTGCCCGCGCAGGAACACTTCGGTGGCCGCGGCGTTGCCGATGGTGATGCGAATGGGCAGCGCGCCGTTCAGCGCCAAGGACTCGCCCGCCTGCAGCAGGCGCGACACCAGCACGGTGTCGTTGGCGTCACGCGCCTCGACCCAGCTGGCCGCCGTTGTGGTGCGCAGGCGCAGCAGGCCGGCGCCATCCATGCGTTCGCCGGCGGGCGGCGAGCCCACCTCGGCCGGACGGCTGCCCGTGCGCAGGCCTTCGAGTGCAGCGCCAGGCGGCACAGGCACGGCCGCTGACGGCAAGGCATTGGGGGCAGGGGCAGGGGCCGCTGCCGCGGCGACCGGTGCGACCGCCCGCGCCGCCGATGCGGCAATGCCACCAGGGTCCACAGTCGAAGGCAGGCTCATGCCTTGCATCGTCGCCGATGCCGCGCCTGACGTCGAGGCCGAAGTCGCGGCGGCGCTCGCCGCGCCCGAGGCGCCCGACTCCGCCGGCACTGCCGAGGCAGGGTCCTCGGGCGGGAAGATGGGTGCCGAAGCAGGCAGGCCCGACGGCGCCGGCGCAGACGGCATCACGCCGTCGGGCAGCAGGTAGAGCACGACCGCCGCCAACATCAGCAGACCGGCGGCCCAGACCATGGGTCGGATGGCGCCACTGCCCAGGCCGGGCCCTTCGGCGCCACGCCCCTGGAACGGCGCATTGAGCCTGCCCGCGACCTGCTCCAGGCCGCCCACGCCCACCGGCGGCAGCCGGTCGAGCACGGGCTTGGGGTCCACCTTGAGCGTGCGGCAGACGGTCTGGGCCAGTGCGCGGGCGAAGGTCGCGTCCGGCAAGTCGCCCCAGCGGTCGTTCTCCAGCGCCTCGAGCTTGCGCGGCGAGACCTTGATCGCCGCTGCCAAGGCCGCAATGTGCAGGCCCTGCTTCTCGCGCGCGGCGCGCAGTCGGGCGCCGGCGCTGTCACCCGGCAGGCTGTCGGCCGCGGCGCTGGCGCCCGCAGGCAATTTGCCGTCATTCATCGAAGTTCCCGCGTTCGAAGCGCAGCGTTTCAGGCGATTGCGGGAAGCGATCGCGCAGTGTGCGGCCCAATGTGCGCACCGCTTCGGTGTCGCCGCGACGCTGCTCGATCCGCGCCGCCAGCCACAAGCTCTGCGCCGACACCAGCTCGGCCTGGTTGTTGACGCGGCCGATGTAAAAGCGCGCCCGTTCGAGTTCGCCGCGCCGCAGCAGCACATCGGCAAGATTGAAGGCCGTCACCGGGTTGGTGGGGTCGATCTCGTAGCTGCGCGACAGCGTGCGCTCGGCATCGGCGTAGCGCCCGGCGCGGGCCTGACACACACCCTGCGACAACAGCGTGCGCACGCCGTCGCGCTGCTGCGGCGCCGCCAGCGAGGCGGCGAACTGCGCATCGGCCTCGTCGTAGCGGCGCTGCTGACACAGCACCCAGGCGTGGTTCTGCAGCACGTCGGCGTCGCGAGGGCTCAGCTGCAAGGCGCGGCGAAAGCTCTCGTCGGCCAGCGCCGGCTCACCCATGCTGGCGTAGATCAAACCGCGCAGGCTGTAAGCCTCGGGCATGTCGTCCTTGGCGGCGATGGCCTGCTTGACCTCGTCCAGCGCTGTGCTGGACTGGCCGCGGCCGAAGTACAGGCTGGCCAGCTCCAGGCGCACGCGGGCGCGACGCTCGGGGCTGGTCTGGTCGGAGTCGGTGCGGATCTCCCGCCCGTCGGCCCCGACGACCGTGGTGCTGCAGCCGGCCAGCAACAGCGTCACTGTCGCCAGCACCGGCAACAGCAGCGGCAACAGCACCAGCGAGAACCTGCGGGTCCATGCAGCGGTGGGGGTGGCCGGCAGCCGAGGGCAGACCGACATCACGACGCGGCGCCCACGGCGATCGGGATCACCGCGCGCTGCCGCTGCATGCGCGCCTGCACCTGGGTGCGGTCCTGCACTTCGCCGGCCAGCTGGCCGCAGGCGGCGTCGATGTCATCGCCGCGGGTCTTGCGCACCGTCGTCACGAGGCCTGCATCCTGCAGCAGCTTGGCGAAGGCCTGCACGCGTTCACGCGGCGATCGCTTCAGGCCCGAGGCCGGGAACGGGTTGAAGGGAATGAGGTTGAACTTGCAGCGCACGCGGCCGATCTCGCGGGTGGCCCCGATCTGAGCGCCGACCAGGCGCACGAGTTCAAGTGCGTGCTCGGGCGTGTCGTTGACGCCGTCGAGCATGCAGTACTCGAAGGTGATGAAGTCGCGCGGCGCGGCGGCCAGATAGCGCTGGCAGGCGGCCATCAGCTCTAGCAGAGGGTACTTTCGGTTCAGCGGCACCAGACCGTCGCGAAGCGCGTCGTCGGGCGCATGCAATGACACCGCCAGCGACACCGGACAGTCCTCGCGCAGGCGGTCGATCATGGGCACGACACCCGAGGTCGAGACCGTCACGCGCCGGCGCGACAGGCCGTAGCCGTGGTCGTCCAGCATGGTGCGCAGCGCCGGCAGAAGCGCCGCGTAGTTCTGCAGCGGCTCGCCCATGCCCATCATCACGACGTTGTCGATCTGGCGCTCGGTGACCCCCGACGGGGCCTGGGCGGCGTGGGCGGCGCGGGCGGCGCCGGCACTTCGCAAACGGTGCTCTGCAAACCAGAGCTGGGCCACGATCTCGCCGGTCGTCAGATTGCGGCTGAAACCCTGGTGGCCGGTGCTGCAGAAACGGCAGCCCACGGCACACCCGGCCTGCGAGGACACACACAGCGTGCCGCGGTCGGTCTCGGGGATGTACACGGTCTCGACCGCATTGCCGCCGCCGACGTCGAACAGCCATTTGATGGTGCCGTCGGCAGAAACATGTTCGCTGATCAGCGGCAGGCCCCGCACCTCGGCCGTGCCCTGCAACTTGGCGCGCAGCGGCTTGGCCAGATCCGACATGGCGTCGAAGTCGGAGGCGCCTTTCTGGTGGATCCAGCGGAACAGCTGGACGGCGCGAAAGCGCTTCTCGCCCAGCGACGCGCACCAAGCCGCCAGCCCCTCGAGATCGAAGTCGAGCAGATTGACGGCCACTGCGGCTTCAGCGGCTGTAGACGTTCATGCCGGGGAAGAAGAACGCGATCTCCACGGCCGCGGTCTCGGGCGCGTCGCTGCCGTGCACGGCATTGGCGTCGATGCTGTCGGCAAAGTCAGCGCGGATGGTGCCCTTGTCGGCCTTCTTCGGGTCGGTGGCGCCCATCAGCTCGCGGTTCTTGGCGATGGCGCCCTCGCCTTCCAGCGCCTGGATCATCACCGGGCCGGAAATCATGAAGCTGACAAGATCGTTGAAGAAGGGGCGCGCCTTGTGCACGGCGTAGAAGGCCTCGGCGTCGCCGCGCGACAGGTGGGCCATCCTGGAGGCCACCACCTTCAGGCCGGCGCCTTCGAAGCGGCTGTAAATCTGGCCGATCACGTTCTTCGCCACGGCGTCGGGCTTGATGATCGAGAGGGTGCGTTCAATGGCCATCGTGGCTGCTCCTGGAGACGGTGTTTGTGCTTGGTTTGTCGTTCAGCTGCCCGTGGCACGCTGGCAGCGTGCCGCAGCAGACAAATCCTGCGATTCTAGCTTTGGGTGCAAGCGGCACCCGGCGCCGAAAGGGCTCAGCGCATCGGGCCGGACGGGCCGCCGCCGCCGCCGCCGCCGCCACCCCCGCCACTCTTCCCACCCCGGCCGCCACCCTTCTTTGCGCCCGGACCGCCGCCAGAACGCCCGGCGCCCTTCGGTCCGGCCGGACCACGGGGACGCGCACCGGGGCCGGCACCGAAGGCGGCCTTGGGCCCGCCCCCCGGCTTGCCCGGCTTGCCGCCCTTGCCGCCCTTGCGCAAGAAAGCATCCGCACCGATGTAGCCCACCGCCGTCTGCAGCGGATCGGGCTGACGCGGCCCGTCGGCCCCGGGCCTGCCTGCCTTCTTGCGGGCGGGGCCGCCGCGCCCCGGTCCCCGGGCACCCATCGCCGCCGAGATGCCGTTGCCGCCCCCGCGGGCGCCTTGCGCAAAGCGCTTGTCGTAGGTCTGCTGCATTGGGTTCGGGATCGGCGCGTCGTCGGGGATGTCGCGCTGCACCATGCGTTCCTTCTGCAGCGCACGCTTGTCATAGGTCTGCTGCAGCGGGTTCGGGATCGGGCCGTCCTCGGGCAGGTCGCGGCTCTGCGCCCGGTCCAG
>JBBSCX010000004.1:0-34433 GCA_038249905.1 Burkholderiales bacterium | reverse complement strand
TCAGCGGGCCGGGGGCCCGTCGACCGGGTTGTGACGCACGCCGCGGATGTTCATGGCGAACAGTCCCACCTGCAGCACGATCAGCGCATAGCTCGAGGTATGCCAGCCCCAGATGACCCACAACACATTGCTGAGGATGAAGATGCCGAAGCCCCACAAGCGCCGCGTGCGTTGCGTCGAGCCCACCAGCCAGCTGGCCAGCAGCGTGACAACCATGGCTGGCCACTGGACTGCATCGAGCCCGCTCACGGGCAAATGGGCCGATACGGCACGGTTCAGTTTCCTCAGCGGGAAGTGTTAATTGGCGCTGGGTTCAGGCCTGCGGACCGCTGTGGGGCCTGAACTCGTCGAAGTGGCGCTGCGTCAGCGTGGACAGGGGGGTGGCATCGGCTGTCTTGACCAGGTCTGGAAGCCACTGACTCCATTCGGTGTACACGGGATGGACCAATGCGGTCCGCAGATGCGAGGCCGTGGAATGCATGGGCGCTCAAGAGGCGCGCTTGTCGGCGGCTCCGGCATTGTCCAGCGGATTGGTGATCAGCTTGTCGCCCGCCCCAGCCTTGTCGCGACCTCGGGTGCCTGCCTTTTCGTCGGAGTCCGGCTTGTCCAGCGGGTTGGTGATCAAGTTGTCGCGCGCCCCAGGTTTGTCGAGGGGGTTGGTGATGAGATTGTCGCCGGCATCGGGCTTGTCGAGCGGGTTCTCTATCAGGTTGGATTTCTTCATCGCGCTGCTCCTTGTTCTGCGGCGGCCGGAACGGCCACGAAACGCTTTGCGCAATGGGCAAACGACATACCGGCATGCGGGCCCGAGCACTTGTTCAAGCCCGCCGCAAGTCCGGTTTGGTCGCTACCGATGGGCCGGTTGCCGATCCGGATGCGGCCGAACTGACGCCGGTTGTGCCGCGCGGCGCGGCCCGGGCGCGTTGCTGCAACTATTGCGGCAGCAACTGCCGACGGGCAAGCGCAGGCGCTTCACGAAAGCCGATGGCGGGCCGTCGTGCCCCCTCTGCCCGCCAGATCAGGCGGGCATCAGGCTTCGGCGCCCAGTTCGGCCATCAGTTCTTCCTTCCGACTGGCGATCTGTGCACCCAGTGCAGCGGTGTCCAGACCGGCCTTCTTCACCTTCGGGAACATTTCGCCTTCTTCTTCCTTGACGTGGTGATCGATGTATTCCCCGAGCACCTTGACCTTGGCGTCGTACAACTCCTCGTCCGGTGAAGACGCCTGGATCTGTGCGATGAGGTCTTTGGCCGATGCGTGCTCGACGTCGGCTTCGTCGACCAGATCTTCGTCATCGCCCAGCACTTCACGCGCTGCGGGGTAGAAGAGCTCTTCCTCGGCGGTGGCGTGCACCGTCAGCTTGAAGCAGATTTCTTCGGCGACGGCTTGTTTGTCCTCGTCGCTGCCATCGCTCTTGACCAGCTTTTCGTAGTCCTTGAACAAGGCTTTGACTTCCTTGTGGTCGGCGGTGAGCAGTTTGATGGCGTCGTCGGCGGCAGGCGTGGCCGAGGATTTCGAGGGTGACTTCTTGGCTGCGGGCATGGGGAACTCCTGGCTGGATGGGCGTTGGCAAGGGATCGGTGTGGCTGCGTCGACTTCCTGCGGTCGATATCGCAAAGACCGCGCCCTGATCGAAAGGGCGCCCGAGGATGCGGGCAAAGCACGTTCCCACCCGGCCGAGCGCCGCGGCGCACAGGGCGTCCAGCCTGCCTGTGGGCATGTGCATTGCCGGCATTGGCAAGCTGCATGGACCGGTCGATGCCAAAGCCGACAGGCATTGAATTCGATTTCGCCCCTTCCTATCACCCCTCGGTTCTTTCAGGAGAAGTTCATGTTTTCCCACAACAAGCGACTGCAATACACCGTCCGCGTGGACGAGTGCAACCCCGGACTGGCCAACCTCATGCTCGAACAGTTCGGCGGCCCGCAAGGCGAGCTGGCTGCCGCGTGCCGCTACTTCACGCAGTACCTGGCCGAGGACGACCCGGGGCGCCGCGACATGCTCATCGACATCGCCACCGAAGAACTGAGCCACCTCGAAGTCATCGGCACGATCGTGGCAATGCTCAACAAGGGCGCCAAGGGCCAGATCTCCGAAGGCGTCGAGACCGAGGCCGAGATGTACAAGCGCATCTCCGGCGCGGGCAACGACTCGCACGTCACGCAGCTGCTCTATGGCGGCGGCCCGCCGCTGACCAACTCGGCTGGCGTTCCCTGGTCGGCCGCCTACATCGACACCATCGGAGATCCGGCATCCGACCTGCGCTCGAACATCGCCGCCGAGTCGCGCGCCAAGATCGTCTACGAGCGTCTCATCAACCTGACAGACGATCCGGGCGTGAAAGAAGCGCTGGGATTCCTGATGACGCGCGAGATCGCACACCAGCAGTCGTTCGAGAAGGCGCTGTATTCGATACAGCCGAATTTCCCTCCCGGCAAGCTGAAAGGTGACCCGAAGTTCACCAACGTGTACTTCAATATGTCGCAAGGCGAGGGCGACGCGCGCGGGCCGTGGAACAACGAACCCACCTTCGAGTACATGGAGCCGCAGCCCGCGGTCGACGGCGGCAGTGGCAGCGCGGAGATGAAGCTTGCGGGCAAGGACAAGCAGGTTGTGGAACAGGCCGCGACGCGCCTGCGCTCCGACCCCGATGCCGACCCGGTCACCGGCGCGATGCTGGGGATGAACGGAGCCAACGGCATCGACGATCTCGCCACCGATAGCGAGGCCGTGGGCGCCGATCCCAAGGGCGCGAAGACGGTTGCCGCGCAGCACCGCGCCGACAAGGCAGCAGGGGCCAAGGTCCGCCGATGAGTCCCGAGCGGGCCGCTGGGGCCCGCAGACCATTCGTTGGTACCGCCCCGCGCCGATGGATCGGTGTGGCGATCTGTGCGGGCGGCGCCTGGGTCAGCGTCGCCGGGCTCGTCGACAGCCTCAGGCACGCCGATCCGCGGGTGATCGATGCACTGCTCGCGGGACTCGCGGCGGCGCTGGCGACAGCGCTCGGCACCTTGCCCGTGCTCGCGGCGCAGCGCATTACCGAACGGGCGCGCGATGCGCTGCTCGGTTTCGGTGCCGGCGTCATGCTGGCGGCGGTTTCGTTCTCGCTGGTGGTACCGGCGCTGAACGCAGCCCGCAGCGGTGGCGCCAGCGCCTGGCAAAGCGCTGGCACCGTCGGTCTGTCCCTGCTGATGGGGGCTGCGCTGCTGCTGCTGATGGACCGCTACCTGCCGCACGAACACTTCATCAAGGGCTTCGAAGGATCGCGTGCGCACGCACGCCACCTCAAACGCACGTGGCTCTTCGTCTTCGCGATCACGCTGCACAACCTGCCCGAGGGTCTGGCGATCGGCGTGGCGTACGGCGGCACGCAGCCGGGCGAAGCCAGCGCGCTCGCCACCGGCATTGCGATTCAGGACGTGCCCGAGGGCCTGGTCGTGGCCCTTGCCCTGGTCACGGCCGGCTACCGGCGCGGCGTGGCCGCGGCGCTGGGCGCAGTGACGGGACTGGTCGAACCGGTCGGCGCGGTGATCGGAGCCCTCGTGGTCACATTGTCCGCAGCGCTGTTGCCGTGGGGCCTGGGCTTTGCTGCCGGCGCGATGCTCTTCGTCATCAGCCACGAACTGATCCCCGAATCGCACCGACAGGGCCACGAACGCTCCGCCACCACCGGCCTGATGCTGGGCTTCGTGTTGATGATGCTGCTCGATACCGCGCTTGGGTAGCGTGCGCGGTGCTTCGCGGGCGCGTTTTTTGCCATGATCTTGCCGTGATCGAGCAGGCATTACCGTCTGGTCGGTTTGTGAAGGAAACCCCGATCTCCAGCGTTGACAAAGTCGTCGCGGCAGTGAGATGGCCGCGCTCGAGGCCCTGGACCCGATGAGCCAGGACTGGCTTGACAAGCTCGAGCACATTCGGGGCGCGGTGGCACGTCATATGAACGAGGAAGAGGGCAACTGGTTTGTCGAACTCGACGAGAACACCGACGGGACAGCGCGGCAGCAGATCGGCCAGCGCGACACCGAGGAGTTCGAGCGCTACGCACGGGGCGCGAAACAGGCGCGGACCGGCGTCGTCACCTTCGCCCGCAGCTTTGGCGGCGGGGTTGAAGGGTTTAGCATTGGCGCCGCCTAAAAACCGAAGGCTGCCGTGACTGCCACTCCTGCCCCCGTCCCGATGACGATCGAGCACTTGAATGTCCCGCTGGAGCGCGACGCCTTTCTCCGCGATCTGATTCGTGAGCTCGCCGGCACGTTGCAGGACGTCGTCGGCCTCGATCAGGCCTCGGGCTTCATCAGCGTGGTCGGGCAGCGCATCGGCGACCAGATCAACGAAAGCTACCGGCAGGCCTTGCAGGTCGATCGGCTGTCGCGCGAGCAGGTCGCCGAAGTCCTGGTCGACCTGAAGCGCCGCATTCGAGGCAGCTTCCGCATCGTCGAAATGAACGACGAGCGCATCGTGCTGACCAACACCCATTGCCCTTTCGCCGAGAAGGTCGTCGGCCGCCCGGCCATGTGCATGATGACGTCCAACGTCTTTGGGGTCATCACGGCCGACAACCTGGGCTATGCGAAGGTGGCGCTGGAAGAAGCGATTGCGCGCGGTGACCCCGGCTGCCGCGTCGTTGTTCATCTGCGCCCCTCGCCCGAGTCCGCCACCGCGGACGGCCGGGAGTACTTCGGGTCTTGAGCGCGCCGAAATGACGCCCGAAGCGGCACGCGGGGGCAGTTTCGCGCGCTACGCGGAATTTCTTGCCGAAGCCATGTTGCTGGTCGACGGCAGCGGCGCGGTGGTGGACGCCAACCGCGCTGCCACGCAGCTGCTGCGGCGCCCGCGCGAGCATCTGGTGGGCAAGACGCTGACGGCACTGGCATGCGATGACATGGACTCGGTTGCCGCGTTGATCCGGGCTGGTTCACGCACGCGCGAACCCGTGTTGGGCGCGCTGCGGTTTCGTGCCGACGGCGCGACTGCGCTGGACATCCGCTGCGAAGCGCTGATGCTCGAGCCGCGCGCGGGCGCCACGCCCGCACTGTTGGCACTGAGGTTGTTCGATCGCCACAGGTCGGTCGACCAGTTTCTGCTGTTGAACCAGCGCATCGACGAACTGGGTCTCGAAGTGAGCCGGCGGCGCGCCGCCGAAGCCCAGTTGCAATCCTATGGCGAGCGACTGCGCGTCACCCTGGCCAGCATCGGCGACGCCGTGATCGCCACCGATCACCTGGGTCACGTCGTCCTGATGAACAGCGTGGCGCAGGAACTGACCGGCTGGGGCGAAGACGATGCGCGCGGCCGCGCGCTGGCCGAGGTCTTTGTCATCATCGAGGCAGGGTCGCGCCGTCCGGTCGAGAGCCCGGTCGACAAGGTGCTGCGCGAAGGCAAGGTCGTGGGTTTGGCCAACCACACGCTGTTGATATCGCGCCACGGCCGCGAGTGCGCCATCGATGATTCCGGCGCTCCGATCCGCGACGTCGATGGCACGCTGGTCGGCGTGGTGCTGGTGTTCCGGGACTTCACAGAACGCTATGCGCTCGAGCGTCAGCTGCAGGACCAGACCGCGCGTCTGGTTGAATCAGCGCAGCGCAAGGACGAATTCATGTCAATGCTGGCGCATGAGCTGCGCAACCCGCTGGCGCCGATGATGACCGGGCTGCAAGTGCTGCGGCAGATCGCGCCTGGGCTGGCGGACGTCGAACGTGTCACGTCGATGATGGAGCGGCAGCTCAAGCACATGACCCGGCTGATCGATGACCTGCTCGACGCCGCGCGATTGACGCAAGGCAAGATCGAATTGCGTCGGCAACCGGTCGAACTGGCCGGGGTCTTGCAGCAGGCGCTCGACATGGTCCGGCCCCTGGCCGAGGCGCGGCGCCAGCGTCTTGAGCTGGACGCCCCGGCGCAGCGGGTAACGGTTGACGCCGACACGACGCGGCTGGTGCAGGTGTTCGCCAACCTGCTGTCGAACAGCGTGAAGTTTTCGCCGCAAGGCGGCCGTATCGTGGTCCATGCTGGCACCGCCCTCGACAAGCGGACCGTGCAGGTGCGCGTCACCGATGAAGGCATCGGCATTGAACCCGGGATATTGCCGCAGGTGTTCGAGTTGTTCGTGCAGGCCGATCGCTCGCTGGACCGCACCCAGGGCGGGCTCGGGATCGGGCTGACCGTCGTGCGCACCATCGTCGACCTGCACGGCGGCAGCGTCGCGATCCGCAGCGCCGGACTCGGTCGGGGCACCGAGGTGGTGGTCGAACTGCCGCTGCTGGACGCGGAGCCGGTCGCACCGCGATCGCTCGGCGCCGACAGAGCTTTGACGACGTCGTCGCAGCGCAGCGTGCCAAGCCCTTCGCTGCGCGTGATGGTCGTCGACGACAGCCCGGACGCGGGCGAGATGCTGCTGCATCTGCTGCGGCTCTGGGGCCACGAAGCCAGCGTTGCCGGTGACGGGCCGACGGCGCTGGAGATCGGCAGCCGCTGGGGGCCGCACGCGGTGCTGCTGGATATCGGCCTTCCCGGCATGTCGGGCTACGAGGTGGCCGGGCGCTTGCGAGCGCTTTTGCAGCCGCCGCTGCTGCTCGTCGCCGTGACCGGCTACGGCGCGCCTGCCGACCAGTTGGCCAGCCGTGACGCCGGTTTCGACGTGCACCTGACGAAGCCCGTTGACCTGGACGAACTGCAGGCGCTGCTCGCGCGACACGCTGCTGTGGCGGTGCCCGGCCACGGTGGCACGGCCTGAGGGCGGCGCGCAATGTGATGCGGCTTTGTCTGCCCCGCCGGCCTGGCCCCCACACGGGGCTGCGGTCAGCTCGGGGCAGGCACGCGCCTTGCCGTGCTTGGGCTTCCTCAGCAGGGCTCCGCCGGGCGCCCTGATCAGGGCCGGGTCGCTTGCGGCCCGGCCCTCTTTTTTGTTGACCGGTCCCGCGAACCAGGCGCGGGCGCCGGGCCCCGTTCCCAGGGGTGCCGCAGGCCTGCAGCGCTGCTGCGAAGTCGCTTCGCCAAGCCGCCATGTGTGTGCAAGTGCACATCTGTAAGATGGATCGGCTTGAGGTCGCAAGACCATCCACGCCGCTTCCAGTCCTACACAAGGTCCTCATGCCCCATGCCCTCGTCGTCGACGACGACATCGACGCAGCCGCTTCCCTGCGCGAACTGATCGCTGGCGAACGTTTCACCGTCGCGCTGGCACACAACCTGCGCGACGCGCGCCGGCAAATCGCCCTGCAGCAGCCCGACATCCTGCTGCTCGACCTTCGGCTGCCCGATGGCAGCGGCATGGACCTGCTGGCTGACGCTGAGTTGCTGTCCAATTCCGAGGTCGTGCTGTGCACTGGCCACGCCAGCATCGACACATCGATCCAGGCGCTGCGCCTGGGGGCGGCGGACTACCTCGTCAAGCCCGTCAACCTGAAGCAGCTGCAAGGCGTGTTGTCGCGCATCATGAAGCCGGCCGCCTTGAAGGCCGAGGTTCAGGGGCTGACAGCGCAACTCGACAGCAGCGGCCACTTCGGTCACCTGTGGGGCACGAGCGCGCCGATGCAGCGCATCTACGAGCAGATCTCGCGAGTGGCCGGCACCAGCGTGACGGTGTTCATCACCGGCGAGAGCGGCACTGGCAAGGAAGTGGTGGCGCAGACCGTGCATGACCTGAGCCGGCGCCGCAAGCGGCCCTTCCTGGCCGTGAACTGCGGGGCCATCAGTCCGAACCTCATTGAGAGCGAGATCTTCGGCCACGAGAAGGGCAGCTTCACCGGCGCCGAACGCCAGCATCAGGGCTTCTTCGAACGCGCCAGTGGCGGCACGCTGTTCCTGGACGAGATCACCGAAATGCCCCCGGAACTGCAGGTCAAGCTGCTGCGCGTGCTGGAAACCAGCCGCTTCATGCGCGTGGGCAGCACCGTCAGCCAGGAGGCCGACGTGCGCATCATCGCGGCCACCAACCGGCTGCCGCTCCAGGCCGTCGCCGCCGGCAAGCTGCGCGAAGACCTGCTGTACCGACTGAATGTGTTCCCGCTGGAACTGCCGCCGCTGCGCGAGCGGCTGGCCGACGTGCCGCTGCTGGCAGCCCACTTCCTGGTCGGCATCAGCGAGAAGGAGGGTCACCAGCGTCGCTTCACGCCGGCGGCGCTGCAGCTGCTCAGCCAGCACAACTGGCCCGGCAATGTGCGCGAACTTCGCAACGTGGTGCAGCGCGCCTACGTCATGGCGCAAGGCGAAATCATCGACGAGCGCTGGCTGCCGAATGCGCCGGCGTCGCCGGCACCGGCAGCCGTCGATGCGGCCCTGTCCGAGTCCCCACCCATCGCCGCTGCGCACACCGCCCGCGCCCCGGCCAGGCCCGGAAACGGCCCGGCGGTTCATGCCCAGACACCGCCCGCCGAGAGCATCGCGTTGCCCATCGGTACATCGATGGAACAGGCCGAGCGCATGCTGCTGCTGGCGACGCTGCGCCACTTCAACCACCACAAGGAACGAACGGCAGCGGTGCTCGGCATCAGTCTGAAGACGCTGTACAACCGGCTCAAGGAATATGCCGCCGACGGGAACGGCACCTGCGAACCGACGACACCCGAACGCTGAACGCGAAGTTTCGCTGTCCCGATTCAGCGCCAGGACCCAGCCTGCTGACGAACGCCCGTCCACTGCGGCGGCAAGTGGACCAACGTCGGGCGTTCGGCGTTGGCGGCCGTCAGCACGTCCAGTCGAGCCAGCACGTCGATCAGGTCCAGTGGATTGGTCCACAGTTCGGCAAAGCCGCTGCCATCGATGCGGAAGTCGGCTTCTGCGGTCACCGCCACCGCGGTGATGTTTGCGTAGCCCGGCAGCTGTCGCAGCATTGGCAGGAGTTGGCTGCCGTGGCAATCGGGAAGGCCCAGGTCCAGCAAAAGCAGCGCGGGGTCCAGGCCGTCGGCGATGCACAGCGCCTGCTCCCCGCTGCGAGCCACCACCAGATCAAGCTCCGGGCGCCGCTCGAACAGTGCCGCCATGAGCAGGGCGTTGACCGGGTGGTCCTCGACATAAAGCACCGATCGGCGCGGACGGGAGCTGGTGTTGCGATGCATGGCGGAATCCATCGGTAAAAGAGTGTGGTCGGGCGGGGCTGCGGCACAGGGGGCAAAAACGGTGCCCGGTGTCGGGCCTCGGGCTTGGCCCGCACGCGGCCGTCGCTGCGGCAAGCTTTACCGCCTCGCACGGTCGCTCGGCATTGGCCTGCCAGTGCAAGCTCTGGCGGCACCCGGGTGGCGAGGAACGCCAATTGCCCATGACGTCCATGGATCCCTTTGCCACCGAACGCGGCGAGCCGGACGCGTTGGTACTTCAGGCCTGTCAGGTCATGGAGCAGGTGCGCGACGAAGCGCTTTTCTTGCTGGACCTGCAAGGGCGAGTCGCCAGCTGGAACCAGGGCGTGGGCTCGATCCTTGGCTGGGACGAGGGCGACTGGATCGGCCAGCCCCTGCAGGTGGCCTTTACTCCCGAGGACATTCGCGCGGGCGTTCCGCAAGCTGAACTGCGGCAGGCAGTGCAATATGGCCAGGCCGACGACAGCCGGTGGATGTGCCGCAAGAGCGGCGAGCGGTTCTTCGCGCTGGGTGCGATCACGCACATGCGCGACCGTCAGGGCCGCGCCGTCGGCTTCCTGAAGGCGCTGCGCGACTTGACGGGCCCGCGGCTTGCTGAAGCGCGCCTGCAGACGCTGCTGCGCGGCGAGAGCCAGGCGCGCAGGTGGGCCGAGACGCAGGCGGCGTCGCTGACGGCGGCCATCGAAGCCATTGCCGACGGCGTGCTCATCGCCGACCTCGGCGGCATCCACCGCTGCAATGCCGCCGCGCTGGAACTGCTGGGTGTGCCGTCGCTGGCAGCACTTCAGCTTCCGGCGCAGCAACTGGTGCAGACCCTGGGCCTGCGCACCGAGCGCGCCGGACCGCTGTTGCCGGCCGACGAACTGCCCTTCGGAGCGCGGCTGCAAGAGCGCGTCAAAGTGCGCGAACTCTGGCTCACGCGCGCCGGCGGCGGCGAGGTGCTGGTGCGCTGCGCAGCGTCGCCCATCGTCGTCGACGGCCGCTTCGAAGGAACGGTCACGGTGCTCAGCGACCTCGTCGAACGCCAGCAGCTCGCCGAGCAGGGACGCGCCCTGGACCGCGTTCAGAGCGAACTGGACGAACGCCAAGCCGAATTGCGTGCGATGGTGGCGGGCGTGCGCGATTACGCCATCTTCACCCTCGACACGGCGGGTCGCATCGCATCGTGGTACCTCGGTGCAGAGCTGATGCAGGGCTACACCACCGCAGAGGCCGTGGGCATGCACTTTGGTGCGCTGTTCACCCCCGAGGATCGCGCGGCCGGCCGGCCGGATCAAGAAATGGACATCGCCGCGCGCACGGGCGAATACAAAGGCGACGGCCAGCGCGTGCGCAAGGACGGCAGCGTCGTCGACGCCGCTGTGGTGCTGACCGCGCTGCGCGACGACAGCGGCCAGTTGCTGGGCTACATCAAGCTGACGCAGGACATCAGCGAACGCCGCCGCATGGAACGCGAGCGCGAGCATGTGCTGCGCGACGCCGAGGCGGCGCGCAGCGAAGCCGAAAGGGCCAGCCACAGCAAAGGCGAGTTCCTGGCCACCATCTCGCACGAGTTGCGCACACCGCTGTCGGCCATCCTCGGCTGGGCGCATGTGCTCGAGCGCGGCGTCTGCGACACCGAGACCGTGAAGCACGGGCTGGCAGCCATCTCGCGCAATGCGCATGTGCAGGTGCAGCTGATCGAAGACCTGCTGGACATGAACCGGATCGAATCGGGCCAGTTGCGGCTGGACGTGCAGCGCATCGAACTCGGCGGTGTGATCGCCTCGGCCATCGACGCCGCCCTGCCGGCGGCGAGTGCCAAGAACATCGGCTTGCGCACGGTCTTCGGCCCCGACATCGGGCCCGTGGCGGGCGACGCGGCGCGCCTGCTGCAGGTCGTAGGCAACCTGCTCAGCAACGCCATCAAGTTCACGCCATCGGGCGGCCAGGTCAGCGTCACGCTGTCGGTCTGGCAAGGGCAGGCGCAGATCGCCGTGGCCGACACCGGGCAGGGCATCGCACCGGAGTTCCTGTCGCGGATGTTCGATCGGTTCCAGCAGCAGGACGCGACCACCACGCGGCGTCACGGCGGTCTGGGCATCGGCCTGGCCATCGTGCGCCACCTCGTGCAAATGCACGGCGGCACGGTGCAGGTGCACAGCCTGGGCCCGGGCCATGGTTCGACCTTCACCGTGCGGCTGCCGGCCGCTCTGCCGGCCACTGCCGTGCCGGCGCCCGCCGGTGCGCAGCAGCCGCCGCCTGAGCCGCCGCCGGTGCGGCTGGACGGCATCTCGGTGCTGCTGGTCGACGACGAGTTTGACGGGCGCGAGATCGCCACCCGGCTGCTGCAGGACGCCGGCGCGCACGTGCTGGCCGCCAGCAGTGCCCACGAGGCCCTGACGGTTTTGCGCCAGCAGCAGCCCGACGTCATCCTCAGCGACATCGGCATGCCCGGCACCGACGGCTATGAACTCATGCGACAGGTGCGCAGCCTGACGGCGGGCGAGGGCGGACGCACGCCTGCCGGCGCCTTCACCGCCTTTACCCGCGATGAAGATGCGGTGCAGGCCAAGGCCGCCGGCTACCACTTGCATCTGGCCAAGCCGGTGGCGCCTGCCGCCCTGGTGGCAGCGGTGGCGGAACTCTCGGCACTGTCGGCGCGCTCGGGGAACTCCGGGCACTCGCCTCGATAAGTCGCGGCCCCGGGGGGCCGGGATCGCCGCTTGCCTGCAGGCTCGCACCACAGGCTGAAGGGAACCCCACATGAACAGCGATTCCAGCATCATTCCTTACCTCTTCCTGGTCACGCTCGTGATCGCCATGGCGATCGGTGTCTGGCAGTTATTCAGAGCGCGCAAGGCGCGGCGCGAGGGGCACCGTTCGGTCCAGGCGGAGGTGAATCACGAGCCCTACTCGCCCGCCGCCGGCAGCGGCAAGCGGAACGAATGAAGGCCTCTCAGCGGGTCGACCCCGACGACGACGACAACCTGCAGCACTGGTGCGAGCACTTCGGCGCGACGGCCGAACAAATCGCCGAAGCGGTCAAGGCCGTGGGCGCCGAGCCGGCGGCGGTGCATGAACACCTGATGAATCAGGGCAGCAGCGCCGGCGCGGGTTGAGCGGGTTCAAGCCGCTGAAAGTGGGCGGCCGACGCCCCGCCTTGGGCCTTGCTGCAGGTCCCAGCCAGGGGCCATGCCCCCAGCACCAGGCGATCCGGCGGGCTCGTTCGGCAGTTCGGCCCTCGTCGGCCCTCGTCGCGGTCGTCGGCGGTCGTCGGCGGTGGGCCTGGGCGGCCCACGCCCGTGATCATTCCATTTCGAGGTCGGCCAACAGCTCTTCGCGTCGATCGGACAGACGCCGGCCGATGTCCTCGGCGTCCAGCCCGGCGCTGATGGCGCGGACGAACAGGACCTCCTCTTCCTCTTTCACGTGCTGGTGGATGGCATCGCTGAGCTTGCGCACGAGGTCGTCATACCCCGCGCCTTCCGCCGAGGTGGCTTCGATCTCGGCGATCAACTGCTTGGCTTGTGCGTGCTCGTCCAGCGCCTCGTCCACCAATTCCGGGTGGTCCAGAACCTCGCTGGCGGCGGGATAGAAGATTTCTTCTTCGATGGTCGCGTGAACGGTCAGCAGGGTGCAGATGTGGCGCGCCACAGCTTCGCGCTCGTTGGCGCCGGCTTGGCTGTCGACGAGGCAGTCGTAGTCGTCGAAAAGCTGCTTCACGGTGTCGTGGTCGTCAGTGAGGAGTTCGATGGCATCGTCCTCGACCGGGTCTTGGTCATCGTCGAACTTCGGCTCATCGCCGTAAAGGGGTGTGGGCATGTGGGTCTCCAGGGGGTCGGATGCCGCGCAGTTGCGGGGTCTGGCGATGTGGCAATCCGCATTCCGGGGCGACGGCCTGGGCCACGGCCTGACGCGAACCGAGCGGCCGCCGGGGGATCGGCGAGAGCGACGGCCTGGAACAGTTCGCGCTGCGGGCTATGCTTGGGACATGCCGCGCGCGCACAGCTTCGAGGCCCGAGCCGAGGTCGGTACACGCATGAACGGGCGCGTGGTTCGCGCGGTTCGCGCCATTCGCTCGGTCCGATACGCCGCCGCGGTCCTCACGCTGGGGTGGTCGATCGCGATCGTGGCGCAGCCAGCCCGGGCCCAGGAGCCGCCGGCCCCAGCCCCGGCCTCCACGCCGGTGACCACCGGAACGATCGAGGTCGCGGCCACGGCGAGGGATCCGGAGATCGCCGCGCGATTGAAGAGCGTTCTCAAGGCAACATCCTGGTTCGAGAGCCTGGACGTCCGTGTCCAGGATGGGGTCGTCTTCCTGGCCGGAATCGCGGACACCCCCGAGCAACGCGTGTGGGCGGGCGATCTGGCCCGCCGCACCCAGGACGTCGCAGCCGTCGTCAACCGCATCGAGGTTCGCACGCCGTCGGTGTTCGACTTCGCGCCGGCGACGCGCGGGCTTCGCGAACTCGGGCGCGGCATCGTCGGCGCGCTGCCGATGTTCGCGTTCGCCATGGTCGTGCTCGGGATCGCATGGCTGCTTTCGCGCACCGCGCGGGCGCTCACGCGCCAGGCGCTTGAGCGTCGCACGCTTGCGCCTTTGCTCCGCGAAGTGATCTCGCGTGCGGTCGGCGCGGCGGTCATGATCATCGGGCTCTTCATCGTGTTTCGGGTCTCCGGTCTGACCGCGGTCGCGCTGTCGGTCGTCGGCGGCACCGGCCTGCTTGGCCTCGTCCTGGGCATCGCCTTCCGCGGCATCACCGAGAACTTTCTCTCGAGCATCTTCTTGAGCATCCAGCCGCCGTTTCGCACCGGTGACCTGCTGGCGATCAACGAGCACGTCGGCTACGTCGAGCGATTGACCAATCGCGCGACGGTGCTGATCTCGCTCGACGGCAACCATATCCAGATCCCCAACAGCACCGTCTATCAGGCGACCATCCGCAACTTCACGAGCAATCCCAACCGACGTGAGGACTTCTCCGTCGGCATCGGTTACGACGATGCGATCGACGAAGCGCAGGCCGTCGCCATGCGCGTGCTCGCCGAGCACCCGGCGGTGCTCGGCACTCCCGAGCCGTGGGTGCTCGTCGAGTCGCTCGGCTCTGCGACCGTCGTCCTGCGGATCTACTTTTGGCTCGACGGCACCCAGCACAGCTGGCTCAAGGTGAAGTCGTCGGTGATCCGCCTGGTCAAGCGTGCGTTCCAGTCCGCGGGCATCTCGATGCCCGACGAGGCGCGCGAGCTCGTCTTCCCCAACGGCGTCCCGGTGCGCATGGTCGCGGACGAACAGCGGGTCGTCCCCGAGCGCGCCGCAGTGCCACGGCCCGCACAGCCAGCAGGCGAGACCGGCGATATCACGACCGCCGCCGAAGCCGGGCTGCGCAGCGAGGCCGGAGAGCTTCGCGAACAGTCGCGCAGGGGCCGCACGCCGGAGGAGGGCTCCGATCTCCTCGCGCAGCAACCCTCAGCAGCCCGCGCGTCCGCCGACGAGGTCAGAGCAAGAGGCGCCTGAAGGCGAAGGCGGTTTGGGCGCCGCGGGTCGGCAGCCAGCGGGCAGGCAGCGAATCTTCGGACCGCGACCGCCACTCGGCTTGCGGGGCGAATTGACCGAAGCATCGCGCCCAAGCGCCCAAGCGCCCAAGCGCCCAAGCGCGCGGCGTTCGATGGCGCAATGCGCGTGCCGCCCGGTTGGCCGTGTTCCGCATCTTCAGCGCAATTCCTTTTTCGGTTCATCGACCACAGACTCCTCGACCGGCCCGGGCTGCCGCACCAACTTGTTGCCCGCGTAGCGGCTGATCACCGGGCCCATCAGGCAGGTGACCAGAATCACGATCACCACCGCGTCGACCACCACCTTGTCAAAGGCGCCGGCCTCGCTGGCGGTGACGGTCACCGCCAGCGTGGCGGCGGCCTGTGGCAGGGTCAGCCCGATCATGAGCGTTCGATCCCATCTCGAGTATCCGTAGAGCCAGCCCGTGAACCACGCCGCGGCCGATTTGCCGAGGACCACGGCCGCGATCATCGCCCCCGCCATGGCCCAGACCGAGGGCTGGCCCATCAGCACATCGAGTTCGATGCGCATGCCGGTGTCGATGAAGAAGAAGGGAATGAAGAGCATGCGGCCAACGAAACCCAGGTGTTCGTGCAGCTCGGGCCGCTCGCGCAAGGGGCGGTTCAGGCACAGCCCCGCCAGGAAGCCGCCCAGGATCGACTCGGTACCCACCAGCCGCGTCATGGAAGCCAGCACCAGCAGCACCACCAGGACGAACAGCGCCTTTTCCGCCCTGGAGAATTCGGCCTGAGCGAACATGAAACGCGCCAGGCGAGGCACCGTGGGTACCGAGACCAGCACCACGACGCCCAGCAGCAGCAGCGGCATCAGCCAGCCCCAGTTGCCTCCGTTCTCGCGCGCGGCGGACTGGATCAGGATGGCCAACAGGACCAGCGCCAGGGTGTCGGTGATCAGCGTCCCGCCGATGGCAGTCACCACTGGCTTGCGATTGAGCAGGTCCATGGCTTTCACCACCGGATAGGCCACCAGCGTATGAGAGGCCAGTGCCGTTCCCAGCAGCAGAGCGCCGGTCCAGGAGAACTGCAGCAGCAGCCCGGCGCCCATCGCCAGCACGAAGGTCAGTCCCAGGGTGGACAGCCCGAACACGGCCACTTCCCGCTTGTGCTCCTTGACGACCTGGAGGTTGATCTCCACACCCGCCAGGAACATGATGTAGATGAGCCCGACCTCGCCCAGCAGTTCCGCCATCGGCTCGCGGGGCAGAACGGCCAGCGCACCCGGCCCCACCACGATGCCGATCAGGAGCAGACCGATCAGTCCGGGGAGCTTCACGCGCTCGACCGTCAGCTGCACCAACAGCGCCAGCGTGGCAAGCACGGTGAATTGCAGGATGGCATCCTGCAGCGGCAATTGAAAGTTCATCGGCAGGGCGAAACAAGGCGGCGGGCAGCGCAAATATTGAGCATTGGCGGGCTGGCGCGGCTCGGACTGCGTGTTGAAACAAGCGCTGTCCACGGTTGTATGGGCACCGCCGGCGCCTCCGTGGCAAGCGGCTTGCCCAAGCCTGGGCATGCTGCTTGCCTTCGAAGGTCAAGGAGCCTCCACCCATGACCCACACATATTTGCTGACTCAACATCTCGCGGCCGATGTGCCCTCGGCGACAGCCCGTGGGCAAATGCAGGCATTTCCGGCGGTGCCCCGCCAGGGGCAGTCCCTGCACGTGCCGCAGCCTGTACCGGATGTGGTGCCGGTGCCCTCGCACCCGGATCTGCCCGGAGAAACGCCCGAGTCACCGCCCCCCGAGATGCCGCCGAACGCGATCCCGCCGGAAATCATCGAACCGGAGTTGCCGGGCGAGCACAGTCCGGTGCGCGACCCGATCGTGCCCGGTGGGCAACCCAAGAGATGGACCCGGCCGTCGCGCACAGCCCACCCGATGCCAGGGCGCTCTCGCCCCGTGGGGATGCTGCGGGCTTGATCACGCCCGTACCGGGATCCACAGCGGCGCTGTCCGCGCCGGGCACGCCGTTTGCCCTACGGCGCAAGCTCTACCCGGGGCGCCACCGCGTCGTTCTGTACGCGGCCCGTCGTCCAGGCGGGTCCAGAGAACCGGCAGAGCGCTTCAGTCAACAGGCCGGCCCGCCATGCGCATCAGCTACATCACCGAAACCTATCCGCCGGAGATCAACGCCGTCGCGAAGTCGGCCGAACGCACGGTGCAACACCTGCGCCATGCCGGACACGCGGTTCTCGTGATCAGGCCGCGCCAGTGCCGAGAAGCCGCAATCGACAGCGACACCGAGTGGCGCACCGCCGGCGGCTCGATACCGTTGTACCCCGAGCTGCGCTATGGCCTGGCCGGAGTGGCGGCCTTTCGCGCGAGCTGGAAGCGCCGCGGGCGACCCGACCTCGTGCACGTCGCCACACCCGGTCCGCTGGGCCATGCCGCGCTGCGGGCGGCGCGTGCCGAAGGTGTGCCCGCCACGGCCGACTTCCGCACTGATTTCGACGCCTGCAGCCGCCACTGCGGCCTGGGCTGGCTGGCGCCACCGGTGCTGCGCTACCTGCGTCGGTTGCACACCATGGCCGACTGCAGCTTCGTGCCGACGTCCGAATTGGCGGCGCGGCTGGCGGGGCAGGGGTTCGAGCGCCTGCAGGTGGTGGGCCGCGGTGTCGACGCGCAGTGCTTCTCGCCCGCCTGGCGCGACCCCTGGTTGCGCCGGGCGTGGCGGGCAGGGCCCAGCCCGGTGCTGCTGCATGTCGGTCGGCTGGCGCCCGAAAACAACGTGCGGCTGGCGCTGCTTGCCTTCGAGCGGCTGCGCGAGCACCACCCGGCCCTGCGCATGGTGGTCGTCGGCGACGGGCCAGCGCGCGCGTCGCTGCAGTCCGCTCATCCCGAGGTGCGTTTCGTGGGCAGACAGCGCGGGCAGGACCTGGCGCGCCACTACGCCAGCGCCGACGTCCTGCTGTTCCCGAGCCTGACCGACACCTTCGGCAACGTCATTCCCGAGGCGATGGCCAGTGGCCTTGCGGTGGTGGCCTTCGACACTGCTGCGGCGCGACGGCATGTGCGTGACGGCGTCAACGGCTGGCTGGCCCCTTTCGAAACCGGCAACGCACAGGCAGTGGGGGTTTTCCAGGCCGCCGTGGCGCGCGCGCTGGACTTCGCGCAGCCCGCCAGCACGGTGCGGCTGCAGGCGCGCCAGACGGCGCAGCGGCTGCCCTGGAGCCAGGTCCTGGCCGGCTTCGAGCAGAAGCTGCTGGCCGTCGCGGGCCGGACGGCGCCGCAGATGCCGCTGCATGCCGCCGCGGCTTGATGCCGGGCACCCAGCCTGACCGACCATGGCCTCCAAGACCCGCACCCCGACCCCAGCCGACGGCGCGCCCGCCGACGACACCCTGCAGGCCCAGCGCCGGATCCAGCGACGCCAGGACCGCAAAGACGCCGAGGGCGACAGCGACAGTGGCAGCGACCACGCCCCGGTGCAGGCCGGCGCGCGCAGTCAGCCGGTACAAATGCCCGCGCAGCACCTGACCAAGCCTGGCCGGGAGCGCGAACTCGAACTGTCGCCCCGTTTCCAGGCCCCCGGGTACAAGGGCAGCGGCAAGCTCGAAGGCATGGCCGCGCTGATCACAGGCGCCGACAGCGGCATCGGCCGCGCGGTCGCGGTGCTGTTCGCTCGCGAAGGCGCCGACGTCGCGGTGGCCTATCACTCGTCGACCAAAGATGCCCGCGAAACTGCGCGCCATGTCGAAGCCGAAGGACGGCGCTGCCTGTTGCTGAAGGGCGACGTCAAGGACATCGCCTGGTGCAGGCGGGCCGTGAAGAAGACGGTCAACGCCTTCGGCAGGCTGGACGTGCTGGTCAACAACGCCGCGTTCCAGGAGCATTCCGACTCGATCGAGGACATCGATGACGAGCGCCTGCGCGAGACCTTGGACACCAACATCGGCGGCTACGTGCGCATGGCGCGCGCCGCGTTGCCGCACCTGAAGCGCGGTGGGTCGATCATCAACACGGGCTCGGTGACGGGGCTCGAGGGCAGCGCCCGGTTGATCGACTATGCAGCCACCAAAGGCGGCATCCACGCGCTGACCAAGGCCCTGGCGAGCAACCTGCTCGAGCGCGGCATTCGAGTCAATGCCGTCGCGCCGGGCCCGGTGTGGACACCGCTGAACCCGGCCGACTCGCCCGCCGACAAGGTGTCCCGCTTCGGTCAGGCCACCGACATGGGCCGTGCCGCACAGCCCGAGGAGCTGTCGCCGGCATATGTCTTCCTGGCCTCGCCGGTGTGCGCCGGCTACATCACCGGCATCGTGCTGCCGGTGACGGGCAGCGTCGGCGCGATCTGACCGACGTCAGCCACCGGGCCCGAGCAGGGGACGGTTTGGTGGCCAGTGCAGTCGAAAGGCTCATGCGGCCACGGTGGCAAGACCGTCTGCCCGCGGCGCAGCCCGGCAGTCCGCGCCAGTCGTGGGCCGGGCACACCGATTGCCCAGAGGGGTCGGACTCACCCCTTTCAGGAGATGCTCATGGTCACTTCCCCCACAAACCCATTTCCCTCGGCTGACGACATCGGCCGCTCAACGGCCGGTGGCGACCCCGTTCGCAGCGGTCTCGGCCATACCGCGGACACCCCGTGGGGCAGCGCTGGGTCAGCAGGCAGCAGCGAAAGCGGTGCCAGCAGCGGCACCGTCGGCACCGGGGGCACCGTCGGCGAAGGCGGCCACACCTCTGCCGACAGTGCTCACAGCGGCCAGGAGGTGCTGGACCGCGTCGTGCGCGGCGCCCACCAGACGGTTGACCGCCTGGCCGATTCGGTGGCACCGCACGTGCAACGGATGTCGCAGGGCCTCGGCAAGGCCGGCGACGCGATGCATTCACGTGCCGACGAGGTGCGTGAGCTGGGCGACGAATGGACCGAAAGCCTGCGCACGACGGTGCGCGAGCACCCTGTCGCCGCCGTGGTCACGGCGCTGGCATTGGGCGTGTTGCTGGCCCGAATGACGGCCTGAGGCCTGCGTGACCGACACCCCCCCCGGCACTGCCCCTGGCGCCGCTGGCACCAACTCGGCCAACGCGGCCAACGCGTCCGGTGTGTCCGGTGCGGCCAACGCGGCCAGCCCAGGACGCGCGCCGGACGGCGTGTTGGCGATGCTGAAGTCGGTGTGGCGCGATCTGCCCGGGCTCTTCAACGACCGGGTCGAATTGCTGTCACTGGAGTTGCAGCGCGCCGGCCTGGCGCTGGTGCAGATCGTGATGCTCCTGGTGATCGTCGCCATCCTTGGCGTCACCGTCTGGCTTGTGCTGTGGGGAGCCATCATCGTCGCGCTGGTGGCCTTGGGACTGCACCTGGCCTTGGCGCTGTTGGTCGCGCTGGTGCTCAACGCGCTGGCGGCGGCTCTCGCCCTGTACCGGGTACGGAGTCTGCTGCCGATGCTCAAGTTCCCGGCCACGCGCCGCCACCTGACTTTCAGCCCATCCACCGAGCCCCCGCCACCACCGGAGCCGACGACCCCATGAGCCCGCCCGGCCGTTCGACAGGCGAAGATCGCGCAGCGTCCAAGGAAGGGACGCCGGCGAGCACGCCGCATGCACCGCTGCCGAGCAGTCTGGCCGCGACCGAGCCGTCCGACGTGGATCTGGACACACGCATTCAGTACGTCGAGCAGCGCCTGATCCTGCGTGAGGAAAACCTGCGTCGGACCGCGCGCCAGTTCAGCGACCGGGTGCACGATGCGCTGCGCCCCGCGCGATTGCTCTGGCCGCTGGCCGGTCTGGCCGCGGTGGCGGCGGCAGGCTTCGGGCTGCATGCGCTTTGGCGCGGCCGCCGGGAACCGGCACGCATCGCCGTCGGCCCAGCGGGCCCGGGGATGGCTGCAGATGGTGTGCCCGCGATGCCCTGGGTGCGCCTGCTGGGCCTGGCATGGCCGCTGTTGCCACAGCGCTGGCGCGCGCGCGTCAGTCCGGCCACCGTCAGCGCAGTGATGTCCCTGGGTCTGCCGATGCTCGAGGGCCTGCTGGGCCGGCACCGTGCCGCCGCACTGCAAGCGATGGCAGGAGTGGATCTGCCGCGCTTTGCCGGGACTTGGCACATCGTGGCCAGTATCGGCAGTCCTTGGTCCCCTTCGACAGACAGGGATGGGGCCGAGGCGCCCCGTTCTGCGCCGCTTTGTCACTTCACGCTTCGTCGTGACGGCCTCATCGACCTGGCCTGTGATGGTCAGGACGATGCCCTGGTGCAGCCGCTGCCCGGCAGCGGCGGGGCGAAACTGAAGGTCAGCCGCTGGCCGGAATGGTTGCGCCTGCTTCCCTGGGCGTGGCAGGACCAGTGGCTGCTGCACACCGATGACGATTACAGCGAGGCGCTGCTGGGCAGCCCGCAGCGCGATTCGCTGTGGCTGCTTTCGCGAGAGCCCCGCCTGCCTGAGCCTCGGCTGGCTGCGCTGATACAACGGGCTCATGACCGGGGCTTTGCCGTCCAGCGCATGCGCTTCCACGGCAGCGATTGACCCGCGGCCGGCCCGCCCGCCCCAGCGTGCCTTGAGCGCAAAGATCTGCGGCAGCTTTTGCCGCAGGCATTACGGGGACGACGCGTGCCTTGCCGGCGCCAACACCGCCCGCAGCGTGGCCAGCAGTTCGTCCTGGGCGCAGGGCTTGCGCAACACCACGAAGTCGCGCAGCGCGGCCTCGCTGGCGACATAGCCGCTGATCAGCACCACCGGCAGGTGCGGCCTCTCGCGCCGTACCTGGCGCGCCAGGCCCACGCCGTCCAGCGGCCCGGGCATCACCACGTCCGACAACACCACGTCCAGCGCCGGCTCGGTGTCCAGCAGGGCCAGCGCCTGCGCGGCGTCGGCGGCGCGCAGCACCTGCGCGCCGTGCGACTCGAGCAGATCGGCGGTGACGTTACCCAGTTCGACGTTGTCTTCGACCAGCAGCACACGGCGACCCTGGATGCCCGCGGGCTCTGTGGCACGGTCGGCGACCCGCGCTTCTTCGGCCACCGGTGCAGCGGCCGGCAGCAGCAGCGACACGGTGGTGCCCAGGCCCGCCGTGCTCGCCACGCGTGCCGCGCCGCCTGCCTGGCTGCAAAAGCCATGCACCTGACTCAGCCCCAGGCCCGATCCCTGGCCCACCTCCTTGGTGGTGAAGAAGGGCTCGAACACGCGTTCGGCGATCTCGAGCGCCATGCCCGCTCCGTCGTCGCTGACCGTGATCAGCACCCAGCGACCGGCGGTCAGGCCTTCGCTGTCGTCCGCACTGGCATTGCGCGCACGCAGGTCCAGCCGGCCGCCGGCGGGCATGGCGTCGCGGGCATTGAGCGCAATGTTGATGAGCGCGAACTCCAGTTCGCCGGCGTCCACGAACACCGGCCAGGTGTCTTCAGCCACCTGCACCTGCAGCTGCATCTGCCCGCCTAGCACACTGTGCAGCAGTTCCTGCATTTCGGGCAGGCCGCTGGCGAGGTCCAGCCGCTGGGGCCGCACAGGCCTGCGTCCGGCCACCCGAAGCAGGTGCTGCGTCAGCCGGCTGCCGGTGGCCACAGCGCGCAGCGTGGTCGCGATCGGGCCTTGCAGGCCCGGCAATGGCGGCAGGCGCTGCAGCAGGTGTGCACAGTTGCTGATCACGCCCAGCAGGTTGTTGAAGTCGTGGGCCACACCCCCGGTCAGCCGACCCAGGGCTTCCATCCGCTGGTTCTGCGACGCCCGCTGCTCGGCCAGCCGCGTGCGCTCCACAGCCTCGGCGACCTGGTGCTGCAGCTCGGTGCGCCCGCGCTGCAGCGCGCCCGCGGCTTCGGCCATGGCGGCGCCGACCTGGTCGTACTCGCGGATGCCGCTGGGGCGCAGCTGCACCGCCTGGCCAGCCTGCATCGCCGCGGCCGCAGCGTGCAGCGACTGGGCCGAGCCCACGATGCGCCGCGACACCCACAGTGCGCCGCCCACGGCAATGCCCAGCAGCACCAGCGCGCCCAGGGCCACCCGTTGCACCGCCGCCGGCAGCTGGCCCGCGAATTCACTGAGCGGCATCGCGATAACGAAGGTCCAGCCGTTGTCGGCGGTGCTGAAGAAGCCCTTCGCCATGATGTTCTCCAGCGTATGCAGCTCGAACGAGCCCTCGCGCCGCTGCGCCACTATCGCTGCCAGTTCTGGCGTGGCGCGGCGACCGACGTAGCTGCTGCCACCGGGCTGGCGCGCCACCAATACGCCGCGCGGGTCCAGCACCGCGGCCACCCAGGCCGGTGGCAGGGCCTGGCGGTCCACGATGTGCTGCAGCGCGGCAGGCACCATGGCGATCTTGATGTTGAAGACCGTGCGCCCGCCGCGCACGACCGGCTGGACGATGGCGGCGTGGGCGGGAACGCCAGCGACAGCGGGGCGCAGCGGCCCGATATGCGCCGTTCCAGACAGTGCAGACGGCGGGTCGCCGGCGGGGCTGTCTGTGGCTCGCAAAGTCTCGCCAGCCGGCGCTGTGTCAGCCTCGCGTGTGTCCAGCAGTGTGCCGCTGGCGTCGGACAATTCGATCCAGCCGTCCATGCCTTGCAGTGCGCGGCGGGCGTGCAGGGCGAACATCCGGCGGTCGGCAGGCGACAACGCCGGCGCAGCGTCCAGTGCGCTCGACTGCGCCAACACCTGGGCCACGGCGGCGCGTCGACCGAGTTCGGCATCCACCACCTGCGACAAGGCGCGGCTGGTTTCGCGCAGCGTGCGTTCGTTCGCTTCGCGCTCGGCGCTGAAAGTGTTGTGGATCAGCCAGCCAACGCCCGCGAGGCCCGGCAGCAATACCGAAAGCACCAGCAGCAGCAGCCGAGAACGGATGGTGAACAAGGCGACGACAAGGCCTTCGGAAGACGCAGCAAGCGCAGCGTGGGGGCACGAACCATAGCGCGATCATGGCGTGCAGATGGTGGGGTGACACCCGACACCACCGGTCCAGGGGCCCCGTACCGCACTGTCAGCAAGCGCCGTGCCTGCCCCGACGGCTTGCCAAGCCGATGGCGAAGATCGGCGTGGTGTGGCGCGATGGCCGTGGCGGCGCTGCCGGGTCAGCGCGCAGCGATGCAGGTGTCTGAACCTTTGCATGCTTTGCACGCTTTGCACGCTTTGCCGCAATTCGCGCCGGCTGCGCGCGACGCATCGGTAAATGTGTGGCGACCGCGCGGGCGTTCGGCGGCGTGGCACCGTCTTCGCTGCCGCCAGGAAGCGTCAAAAACCTCATCCGTGGGTGCGGCCATCTTGGCGCCGCGCTTCGGGGGAGGACGTGCCCGATGCGAGAGCGTCCCGGCGCGGGCGGGCGGGCCCGTGATGACGGTTTCATCTGTCGTGCGCGCCGACGACCTGTGTCTGAGTGCTTCGCGGCACGGGTGTTGCAATTGCTGTGGCAAGCGGTTGAGCGCGGTCGGCTCCAGCCCGTGAAAACCACTGGTTAACCCTGAGGAGAAGACCCATGCCTTCGATGGACCTGCGTGCCGACCACCGCCAGAGCCAGACCCTCTCACCCCGCCTGCAACACGCGGTGCGGCTGTTGCAGATGTCCTCGCTGGACTTCGCTGCGATGGTCCGCGGCAGTCTGGACAAGAACCCGTTTCTCGAAGCCTGTGAAATGGACGGTGACGAGAGCGAACACCTGCCGCGGCAGACCGAGGCGGCGCTGGCTGCGCGAGACGCCGGCAGCGACGAACCGCTGTCGTTCGAGGCCGCGCAAGGCGGCACCGAGGACTACGAAACTGGCAGCGACAGCGCCAGCGACAGCGCCAGCGACAGCGACAGCGCCAGCGACCGCGACCTGTGGCAGAACGACAGTGGCGGCGGCGGGCATCGGCCCGAGGACGGCGAGTTTTCGGCGATGGACATGATGGCCGTCGAGACCTTGCTGAACACCCACCTGCACGCCCAGCTGAATGTCCAGCACCTGACGCCGCGAGACCTGGCACTGGCGCGCACTATCGTCGAGTCGCTGGACGACGACGGTTACCTGCGCACCCCGCTGGAGGAACTGCGGGACGTGGCGTCGCTGGACCCTGGGGCCACGCTGTCGGAAATGAACATCGCCCTCAAGCGCGTGCAGTCACTCGAGCCGGCTGGTGTGGGTGCCCGCGACGTCGGCGAGTGCCTGCTGCTGCAGTTGCAAAGCATCGACTGCCAGCACACGCGTGGCCTGGCCAGGACCATCATCGCCGAGCACCTGCAGGCGCTGGCGGCGCGCGACGTCACCAGCCTGGCGCGGCAACTTGGCGAGTCGCCTGCGCGCATCGACAAGGTCTGCGACCGCATCCGCCGGCTCGACCCACGGCCGGGCTGGCGTGTGGGATCGTCGCAGGTCGCCTATGTGGTGCCCGACGTGATCGTGACCAAGGTGCGTTCGCAGTGGACGGTGCAGCTCAATCCCGCCATCGTCCCCAAGGTGCGGTTGAACCAGGTCTACGCGCAACTCTTCCAGCGCCACCGAACGGCGCAGAACGGCGAGATGGGCGCGCACCTGAACGAGGCCCGGTGGACGCTGCGCAATGTCGAGCAGCGCTTCTCCACCATCCTGGACGTGGCGCAGGCCATCGTTCGGCGGCAGAAGAACTTCCTGGACTACGGTGCGATGGCCATGAAGCCGCTGGGGCTGCGCGAGATTGCCGAGGAAGTGGGTATCCACGAAAGCACGGTCTCGCGAGTGACCAACAACAAGTACATGGCGACACCCGTGGGCGTTTTCGAGCTGAAGCATTTTTTCTCGCGCGCCATGGTCACCGCCAACGGCGGCGCCTGCTCCGGCACCGCGATCCGCGGGCTCATCAAGGACATCATCGAGGCCGAGCATGCAGACAGCCCGCTGAGCGACGCCGAGATCACGCGCCAGATCGCGCAGCAGGGCTTGGTGGTGGCGCGGCGGACGGTCACGAAGTACCGGCAGATGCTGAAGATCGAGGCCGTGGACCGGCGCAAGCGCCACGCCACGGCCTGAAGATGCCAGCGAGCGCCGCCGGGGCAGGGCTCTGGACCCCGCCCCGGCGTGTCAGCTCACTTGCCCGGGTGCTGTTCACCATGGCCCCCGGAGGCGCTGTGTGGTCCTGCGTTGTCGCGTTGGCCGCCAGGCCTTTGCGACTGACCGCCACTCTTCTGGTCCTGGTCTGAATCAGGGCGCCAGTCGCCGTAGTTGCTGCCAGCGCTGCTGCGTTCGCCGCCACTGCGCGCCTCACCTTGATCGCGCTGTGACGACTCGGAACCCGGCATGCCTTGCGCGTCCTGCCCGCGGTTTTGCTCGCGCTCGCCTTGTTGGCCGTCGGATCGGCCGCTGGATTGCCCGTCTGCCGGGCCGCCCGGTTGAACGCCCGAGGGACTGCCGGTTGGCCCACCTGATCGTGCACCTGACTGGCCGCCCGGTTGGCGGGTCTGTTCGTCGTTTCTGGACATTGCAATTTCCTTTCAAAGATGTCGATGGTCTTCTCTCGGCCCGCACCGTCGTTCCGCATCCGCCGAACTGTTCCAGGCTGCGGCAACCGGCATTCCTGCGGGTGCTCGATGCCCCTTGAGGCATGGCAAGGCACCGCACTTGCCCAATGGGTCGCAGACCGGCGTTTTCACAACCGCCGCCAACACGAGACAACACCCATGCGTGCGCTGACCTATCACGGATCCAAGGACGTCCGCGTCGAGACGGTGCCGGACCCCACGATCCTTCACGAGCAGGACATCATCCTGCGCGTGACGGCCACGGCCATCTGCGGCTCCGACCTGCACCTGTACCGCGGCAAGGTGCCGGGCTTGGAAGACGGCGACATCCTCGGCCATGAGTTCATGGGCGTGGTCGAGGAGGTGGGCAGCGCCGTCACGCGGGTAAAGGCGGGCGACCGTGTCGTCATCCCCTTCGTCATCGCCTGCGGCGCCTGCTTTTTCTGCGAACGTACGCTGTTCGCCGCCTGCGAAAGCACCAACGACGGTCGCGGCGCCATCATGAACAAGAAGTCGATGCGCCCGGCTGCGGCGCTTTTCGGCTTCACCCATCTGTACGGCGGCGTGCCCGGCGGTCAGGCCGAATTCGTGCGCGTGCCGATGGCCAATACCGGCCCCCTGGTGGTGCCCGACACACTGACCGACGCGCAGGTGCTGTTCCTGTCCGACATCCTGCCCACCGGCTACCAGGCGGTGTTGAATGCAGAAATCGGCCCCGGCAGCACGGTGGCCATTTTCGGCGCCGGGCCGGTCGGTCTGATGGCAGCCGCCTGTGCGCGCATGCAGGGTGCGGCGCGCATCTTCATCGTCGACGAACATGCCTACCGGTTGAAGTTCGCGGCAGACACCTACGGCGCCGAACCCATCGACTTCAGCCAGGTCGATGATCCGGCGCAGTTCATCATCGAACACACGCAGTTCCGTGGCGTCGACGCCAGCATCGACGCCGTCGGTTTCGAGGCCAAGGGCAGCACGATCGAGACCGTGCTGACGAACCTGAAGCTCGAAGGCGGCAGTGGCCAGGTGCTTCGCCAGGCCATCGCTGCGACGCGGCGCGGCGGCATCGTCAGCGTGCCTGGCGTATACGCCGGCTTCATCCACGGCTTCCTGTTCGGCGATGCCTTTGACAAGGGCCTGAGCTTCCGCATGGGCCAGACGCATGTGCAGAAATACATGCCGGCGTTGCTGGAAATGATCGGTGACGGGCGCCTGCGCCCTGAAGTCATCGTCACCCACCAGCTCGGGCTCGAGGATGCGGTGCAAGGCTACGAAATTTTCGACCAGGCGCAGGACGAGTGTCGCAAGGTGGTGCTGACCCCCGGCGTCAGCATGGCACCTTGATACCGGGTGTTTGCTTGCGCCACGGGCGCGCGCCTTGCCAGGGAAAGGCTTCCTCGATCAAACATGGAGATTTACGATGGCAGCCGACCGAAACCCTCATCTCACGGGCCTCTTTCCCGACCGCGACAGCGCTGAACGCGCCTACCAGGGCGCAGTGGACCGAGGCTACAAGAGCGACGACGTCGACCTGGTGATGTCAGACGAAACACGCAAACGCCACTTTGCCGACGACCCCGACAAGCGCCCGACCGAACTCGGCACCAAGGCCGGTGAAGGCGCCGGCATCGGCGCCAGCATTGGCGGCACGCTCGGCGCCATTGCCGCGGCAGTCGCGGCGGTAGGCACCAGCATCGCGCTGCCGGGCTTGGGGCTGGTCATCGCCGGGCCGGTGGCCGCTGCACTGGCTGGTGCCGGTGCCGGTGGCGCCGCGGGTACCCTGGTGGGCGCGCTGATCGGCTGGAACATTCCCGAGGAGCGCGTCAAGGAATACGAAAGCGGTATCCGCGAAGGCGGCATCCTGATGGGAGTGCGGCCGCGCAGCGACGACGATGCCAAGCATCTGGAAGATCACTGGCGTCAGGCCCAGGGCAGCAGCATCCACCGCGGGGGGCGCGAATGACCGGTACTTGACGCGCCAGCCGGCGCCGCACGGGCGGTCTGGTCATCGCTGGCCGGCCGTCGGTGGGGCGCCATCGCCTGGCCGCCGCGATCATGGGTGGCCTGGCCGTAGGTCACCGAACGCCCATTCAGTCCTTGGCGTTGCCTGAGCCCTTCTGCCGATCGGTTTGCGTGTCGAACGTCTGCGTCGGCGTCGGGCCGGTGCCGTCAGGTTCGACGCTGACGATCTTGTCAGTCAAGGCGTCGTTCTTGAAGTTGCGCGGATGCTGGGCGTTAGCCGTCCGTTCGGCGTCCAGCAAGGCGTCGCGCTGCGCCTGCGGCGAGCCGGGCAGCGATGGGGAATCGGGTGGGGTCTTGGCCATTTCAAGTTCCTTCAACGAAAGAAGAGGTACAGCAACGCCAGCAAGATGGCAGGTACACCCAGCAGCCATGCAAGAAAGTACTTGCCCATGTGGAGTCCCGAAAGGTGGTTGAGGTCAAAGTATGTTGGGGCAAGGCGCGGTCCTGCCGTACAGGATGAAGCCGCGTCTCCACGTAGGACGCGAGATCGCCAGAGGGCCTGCAGTTGCAGGCGACAGACGGATTCCAGCGCGTCGACTCGTTCGTCATGGCGGTGCAGCGGGGAGCCCCGACTTGTTCAAGCGGGCACTGCGGAAGGTGGACCACCCATACCGGGGCTTCCACCCGGGGGGTGTCTGGGCCAGCAAGGGCGGGGCGTCGATGGCGGGCGAAGGGTAAGGTGTCGCCCCTCGGCGCCGCAGCAAAAGGGCGCCTTAGCTACAAGGTCGATGCAACTCATCAAGAACGAAATAGGGCCGACGCCAGCCGTGCATCGCTTGCCGCGCGGTCGAAATTCGGACGGGTCCGAATTGAATGACAGTGGCAGCCGCAGTCCCGTGCGCGACCGATCGAGGCCCGCAACGACGTCATGAACCCCGCCGACTCGATTCGCCAACGCGTGCTGCGCGTCGTCATGACGACCACGTTCCTGGCGCTTCTGCTGAGCGCTACCGCATTGCTGCTGTATGAGTTGCGCACGCACCGCGCCGCCTGGGCCGACGACCTCGCCAGCCAGGCCGAACTTGTCGGCCGGGCCAGCATGACGGCGCTGACCCTCGCAGACGGGCGCATGGCCGGCGACGACCTCGCGCTGCTGCGCCAACGCCCGCAGATCGAGGCTGCGGCGCTCTACGACGCGCGCGGCTTGCTGCTGGGCCACCACATCCAGCCCGGTATGGCCGTTCCGCCGGCCACACTGGCGGCCGGGCCGGCCGTGACCTTCGAAGGCACACGGCTGGAATTGCAGCGCCCGGTGCTGCAGGAGGGCCGACTGCTGGGCACGGTGGTGCTGCATGCACGGTACGACGTCTGGCCGCGCTTGCTGAGCTACCTGTCGATCCTGGCCGGCGTGACCCTGGCCAGCCTGGTGCTGGCCTGGCTTGTCGCGCGTGAGTTGCAGCGCTCAGTCACCGACCCCATCGTGGCCATCTCTGCCGTCGCGCGCGAGATCGTTCAGCACCGCAACTTCGCGCTGCGCGCGCTGCGCACCACGGACGACGAGGTCGGCGCGCTCGTCGATGCGTTCAACGACATGCTGCGCGAACTGGGTGAACGGGCCGCCGAATTGCAGGCCAGCGACCGCCGCAAGGACGAATTTCTGGCCACGCTGGCGCACGAGTTGCGCAACCCCCTCGCGCCGGTGTCCACCGCACTCGTCATCCTGGAGCACGGCGACGCCGACGCCGCAACGCAGGCGCGGCTGGTAGCGATGATGCGGCGCCAGATGCGGCAGTTCGTTCACCTCATCGATGACCTGATGGAGGTCTCGCGCATTTCCACAGGCCGCCTGACGCTGCGCAAGGAGCGGGTGGACCTGGTGCAAGTGCTGCGCGCCGCTGTCAAGAGCGCGGCGCCCTTGCTGCTGGAGCGCGGCCACGCACTGGCAGTGCAATGGCCCGCGCCGCTGTGGCTGGACGGCGACAGCACGCGGCTGTGCCAAGTCTTCGCCAACCTGCTGAACAATGCGGCCAAGTACACCGAGCCCGGCGGACGCATCGCCATCGGCATCACGGCCGGCGCGGGCAACGTGCAGGTCTCGGTCGCGGACAACGGCATCGGCATCGAGCCGGCGATGCAGCGCGAGGTGTTCCAGTTGTTCGTGCAGGTCGACCGTTCGCTGGCCAGTGAAAGCTCGGGTTTGGGCGTGGGGCTGTCGCTGGCGCGTCAGTTGGTGGCGCTGCACCACGGCGAATTGCAACTCCACAGCGCCGGCCTGCGCCAGGGCGCCACGTTCACCGTCACGCTGCCATACCACGACACACCGTCGACGGCCGTGGCTGGCGAGGTTGGCGCCGCCGACCGCGTCGATGTTGCGCAGGCCCTGCCAGGCCATTGAAAGTGCTCGTCGCCGCTGACCATCGCGACGCTGCCCCGACCGAGGTCACCGCAACTGCTGCAGCACCGCCTGCAGCGCTTCGGGGGCGGCCGGCTTGCTCAGGTGCAGGTCGACGCCGGCGTCGCGACTGCGTGCTTCGTCGACCTGCGTGCCCCAGCCGGTAACCGCTGCCAGTACCGCAGTGCACGTGCAGCTCGCAACCGTCCATGCCGGGCGTGCCGATGTCGGTGAAGGCCGCGTCCGGTGCCCAGCCCTGAGCCAATCGCAGGCCGTCGACACGGTCGTAGGCGGCGTGCACCTCGCAGCCCCACAGGCCCAGCCGCAGCGCCAGGCTGTCGGCGGCGTCGCGGTTGTCGCCTGCCACCATCACGCTGCGACCGGGCCTGGACTGCTCGCCTGCCGGCAGCGAGTCTGTGGCCGCCCCCTGACCGATCGCAGACGGGAGGGCGGGCGCGGGTTCGGATTGCGCCAGGGGCAGTTCGACCATCAAGACGCTGCCGCGGCCCAGCCCCGCGCTGTCGGCACTGATGCGACCATCGTGCAGTTCAACGATGCTGCGCGCCAGCGCCAGCCCGACGCCGAGTCCACCCTGTGCGCGCTGCAGCGCGCTGGACCTGCGCGAACATCTGGAACTCGTCGTCCCGCAACGCCGGCGGGATGCCCGTGCCGCTATCGGCCACGCGCCCAGCCGGCGACGTCTCGGATGGGCTGGTAGACGAAGTCGAGCCGGTGCAGCGTCGCTGCGGACAGGCCCGGCGCCTGCAGCCGCACAGGCAGGTCAAAGGCGGTGTAGGACTGACCGCTGCGGTAGACACTGTCGAGCACCGCGATGAAGCCCTGCTCGGCAACTTCGGGCAGCACTCCGCGACGCTGCGGCCGATGACGGCGCGCTGCACGACGAGTGCCTGGTAGCGCCGGTTGGCGTACTCGTAGCGGTGCTCAGGACCGGCGAGCACGCAGACGAGGCCGGGCGCCTGGTCGAACTGAGACTGCCAGCGCCCCCGCAGGCGCGGTGTCGTCGTCGACCGGGGCGCAGCTGCAGGTCCAGTACATCTCATGCAGTCGGCCGTCGCGCGTGAAAGGCACCCACTGGTTTTCTTGCCAAGTGGCGCCGCGTCCGGCCATCACGTGGTCGAGCTGCGGGCCGACACGGTGCCAGATCTCGCTCCAGGCCTGCCGGGCGTCGGCGCCCAGCATCGAAGGGTGCTGCTCGGGTCCCAGCGAACGGCTGTAAGCGTCGTTGTAGAAACAAACGGCCTGCGCGCCCCAGAACAGGAAGACCGGATGCTTGGTGCCCAGCACGATGCGCAGCGTCGTGCGCAGAGCTGCGGGCCAGGTGTCCATTGGCCCCAATGGCATGGAGGCCCAGCCGAAGGGCGGATGCGGCGGCCCATCTCTGCGCCACCGGCAAGGAACGCCGCCGTGTGTCGCTCGCCTTCCGGCCCGGTCGCTTGGCGCCGGTGCGCTTCCTCCAAGGGCTTCTTCCTCCACACACCCGGCTGTTGAGGCCGGGGCAAGCCCCGCAAGCCGCGAGCCGGCCTCGGAGTTCATGCAAAGGTGTAGTGGCCCGTGTCACCGATTGCGCGTCGTTTGCGAGTCGCCGTTTTCTGGCGGGTCCACGATCGGGCTGTAACGAGATGCAGTGGTGGCCAAAAAGCTCATCGATCGCGGGCCAGCCACAGCCGCTGACTCCCCCCGTGCAGTGGGCGGGAAGAATTTGCGGTAACTCTTGCGCGCGCCTGGACTGGCGACGCCACGAGGCTGCTGACGCGACGCGCAGAGTCACAGCGCTCGGCGGCGGGAAGCCGACATCAGCGATGCAAGACGCCGGCGGCGTCGCCGCGCCACGCCGGTGGGAGGTCCGCGGAGCATCCCTTCGCCGCGAGGGGTGCGCCATGCGCGACGAAGGCAACCCGGGGCGGGCACGCCGTTTGCCATGGAGCGGTTGACCGCAAAAGGAGCGACCCGAATGAACTTCAAGAGAACCTGTCTGTGCTGCAAAGCCGTTTCTCGACTGCGCACATGCTGACCTGCGTCCAGTTCAGCGACGAGATGCCGTGTGCCGACATGCCCATCACCCCCAAGAGCGGAGCTTTCACCTATGCGCACTGATGCGACAACTGCCAACAATCATGTGGCGCATCACGCGCAGCGCGGAGATGGTGCCGCCTACCGTCCAAACACCCACAATCGCCTCTGGGAACTCTTGAGCGACACAGATGACGGGTCGTGGCCCGAAAACGCCACCCTGGTCGAGCTTGAGCGGGGACAAACACTCCTCGACGGACGCCGCGCCACGGTGTACGTCTACTTTCCCACGACGGCGATGGTTTCGCTGTTGGCGAGCACCAGCGCAGGCAAATCCGCCGAACTGGCCATGGTGGGCAATGACGGCATGGTCGGCGTGGAAGTCGTGTTCGGCGCAGCGACCCCACTTCAACAGGCGGTGGTGACGTCGCCGGGGATGGCCTGGCGGATCCGCACGGAAGTACTCGCCGCCCACCTGCCACACGGCTCCTGCGGCTGCAGGCAGTTGCTTCGCTACGCCCACCTGTCGATGACAGAGGTTTCCCAGACCGCACTGTGCAACCTGCACCACTCCGTCCGGCAGCGCCTTTGCCGATCCTTGGCACAGGCGGTAAGCCGCGGTCCGAGCCGAGATCTGTGGACCACGCAGGAAGCGATCGGTCTGCAACTCGGTGTGCGGAGGGAAAGTGTTACCGGCGCACTTAGAAAGCTGGCCGATGAGGGGCTCATCGAATGCAGCCGCGGACGCCTTAGAGTTCTGAAACAAGAAGAGCTCGAATCGGAGAGTTGTGAGTGCTTCGGCCTGCTGCGCGCGGAATGGGATCAATTTTTCGATCGCACCCCCCTGAACGTCCCGTCCTCAGCGAGGTGGGCTCACCGCTTCGAACAACAACCTTCTTTCGAAGGCGGCCGGCCCTGCGCGGACGCTCATCGAGTTGCGCGTTTCTCGAGCCAGATGCCCGTGGCATCCCGGCTGCTGTCCCAGGGTCGTTGACCCGCAATGCCAAGCGGGATCCGGTAACACCGTCGCCGCATTCGCACAAAGTGCGGCGCGTCTCTGCCGGACCCCGGATGAGACCATTGCTCAGTAGTCGGCCCTGCAGAACTCAGTTTCAGCCCCGACCGGCAAAGCGGCGCCCGGCAGCGCCAACAGCCACCAGCTCTGGCCAGCACGCAGCGCTCTGCCAATGGAGTAGAGCAGCTCCCCCCCGTGCCAATATGACTTGCGCCACCTCCCCCTGAGAAATCAGTGAGCAACGAGGTAGGTATGGCAGTCAACCATCACCCCAGGGTAGCCGTGCACGCAGTCAAGAGTTTTTCCGATCCGCTCGCCTCTTCAGTCGCCCTACGGGCTCCCTGCGAGGCCGGAATGTGTCAATGACTTTGCGCCACCATTCGTTATGAATTTACTGCGCAAGGCTGTGTTGATTTCGGGCTGATGACCTCCGTTGGTGGTGGGTTGATCCACGCTGCCGTGGGTAGTGGATGGGGTTCAGGGCGACGGCCCTTGAAGCGGTTCGGCGTGGCGCGGAATGCGTCATCCAGCGCGGCTTGGCGGACGCCGCGCAGTTGTACCGCCTGACCGTGGTGCACGCTGTGCGGAGACATATAGCCGATGCCCGAGTGCCGGTGGTCGGCGTTGTACCAAGCGAAGAAGGCTTGGCAGTGGGCCCGAGCATCCTCGATGCAGCCGAAGCGTGCCGGGAAGTCCGGTCGGTACTTCAGCGTCTTGAATTGCGCCTCAGAGTACGAGTTGTCGTCCGAAACGTAAGGCCGGCTGTGGCTCTTGGCGATGTCCAGATCGATCAGCAGCGCAGCCACCGGCTTGGAGCGCATGCTGGTGCCGCGGTCGGCGTACAGCGTGAGCATGCCGGGCTCGACGTCGTGACGCGCGACGGAGTCGGCGATGAGTTGCTCGGCCAGTTCGGCGTTCTCGCGATCGGCGATCGGCGATCAACCAGCCCACGACTAGGCGGCTGAAGATGTCCAGGATCACGTAGAGGTGGAAGCACGTCCACTTGGCTGGACCCTTGAGC